>CAMVDF010000030.1 GCA_947166195.1 uncultured Lachnospiraceae bacterium | reverse complement strand
TTTTCGAGGGTCGATGGATTGAATCATGGTTGAATAAGGTGGCAGCGACCCGCGGTGGAAACTTTTTTTGCGGATTCCGATGGCTGCGGGGGGAATTTTGGATCAACCTGACATGCCGGAACCATCGAATTTGACGGAATCCATGATTTTCGAGGGTCGACGGAACTGTGCTGAGGGAGTTGGAGTGGACGGGACCCGCGGGATTGACGGAATCTGCGTTTTTCGAGGGTCGATGGATTGAATCATGGTTGAATAAGGTGGCAGCGACCCGCGGAATTGACGGAACCTGTGATTTTAGAGTGGTGACGGAACAAAGTGGGACACAGATACGGTCTCCGCTCCGCTCCGGTCGGTGCTGGACAAACGTCTGCCAGACGTTTAGCACCCCCTGTCCCACACTGAAAATATGTGGTAAAATCAGAGTGTCAATGCAGTCCGGCAAAGCCGGGGCTTTTGAAAGGAGTTTCCATGGATAATTTTGAATTTTGTCTGCCTACGAGAGTTGTTTTCGGAAAGGATTCGGTTTCTGCCGCAGGAAGGCTTGTAAAAGATGCCGGCTGCAAAAAGGTCTTCATCGTCTACGGAAGTGAACGCGTGAAAAAAGACGGACTTTTGTCCGCTGTCGAAAGATCACTCATTGAAAGTGGGATATCATATGAGGAATTTGGCGGAGTAAAGCCCAATCCTCTGCTTTCACATGCTGAACTTGGCGTGAAAAAGGCCCGCGATTTCGGCGCCGATCTTATTATGGGAGTGGGCGGAGGAAGCGTGATAGATACCGCAAAGGGAATCGCCCACGGCCTGGCAAATCCGGATGTGACCATATGGGATATTTGGACGAAAAAAGCGCCCTTATTAAGATCAACTCCTGTTGGCGCTGTTTTGACGATCCCCGCTGCCGGATCGGAAATGAGCGACTCGGCTGTTCTCACAAATGAGGAGACCGGTCAGAAATTCGGCATCAATTCTGAATTTAACAGGTGTGTATTTGCGATCGAGGATCCGTCGCTTGCGGAAACTCTTCCGGAATGGCAGATAAAAAACGGAATCGTGGATATCATGATGCACACCATGGAAAGATATTTCATTTCAGGAATAAATGCGCAGCTTACGGACTGCATAGCCGAGGGCGTGCTCAAAACTGCACGGGACAGCGGTCGGGCTGTCCTCAGGAATCCGAAGGATGCAGACGCCATGGCAGAGCTTTGGTGGTGTTCGTCTCTGTCCCACAATAACCTGACAGAATGCGGAAGAGGAAAAGATTTTTCGGTCCACAAGATAGGCATGGCCCTTTCGGCACTTTTTGATTATACTCATGGGGCTACTCTCAGCGCCGTCTGGGCATCCTGGGCCAGATATCTCTATAAGGACTGCACCGGCAGGTTTGCAAAATATGCACGGAATGTCTGGGGAATAAGTGAAGATGACGATGAAAAGGCAGCGCTTTCGGGAATCGAAGCCACGGAGGCATTTTACCGTTCCATCGGGATGCCTGCATCACTTCATGAACTCGGGCTTGAGGATCCCGATGATGAAACACTCATGAAACTGGCTATGCATGCGACAATGAATGATACCGTAAAGCTCTCCCGCATCAGACCCCTGACAGCTTCAGATGTGGTTGAGATATACAGGATGGCGAAATAATATCTGCGGTTCTTCTGTGGCCGTTAGCGTGCCGGGCTGTCTGCCGTGATGTGTTGAACGGCTTGATGGTGTGTCGGACGGCTTGGCGGTGTGTCGGACGGCTTGGCGGTGTGTCGGACGGCTTGGTGGTGCGTCGGACGGCTTGGTGGTGCGTCGGACGTGGTACGGCGGGTGTTCCGGAACAACCCGGTACGATCGTATATGTTATATGAGAATTATCGGCGACCTGTAAGGCCGCCGATTTTTTCTGTTTATAACTATAGGAAAAATGCTTTTATTATGGACTCGATCTCATCGGTTCCAAGCGGACTTCTGACTGCCTCTTCGGTGATGACCAGGTTTCTACCGATGATAATCCCGTTTTTCATGAATTGCTTGACCCTGTCCACGGCATGTTTAGCGTACTCCTCGTCGTCCATCATACCTCTGTGCTCCCAGTAGATCTGCTGTCTTTTTTTTACATTCAGGACGGTGAAGTCGGGATGGATCCTCTGTCCGCTTTTCAGTATAAGTGGACATTCATATTTGTAGGGTATACCGCGCTTTGCCAGCGCATTGGCTATGGTCAGTTCGGATTTGGATCTCACCCTTTCGCCCCGATCTGTTTCAAAAACAGCCGCATCTTCAGATATTTCTTTCCCTGCATAGGGCTGAGCCATCCACATACCGATGAAATCCTCATCTGATATGTCTATGGGATCAATGTAGTTTTTTACCTCCGGATGATTGTCGGAATACACCCGACGGATCCGCTCCGTGAATTCATCTGTGCTTTTCAGGTATTTTTCGAGAGCGGATATCTCTTTGTCGAGAAGTCTGAGAACCTTCTCGTCGTATGACTTCTGTGTGTAGTTTCTGATGATGTCGGGGTCTGATTTTGTCATGTATATCCCGCTTTTTTCACGCCTGTCTCTTCTAAGATAAAACTCCATGTGGTTCTGCTTTTTTACCAGATGCAACTTTCCCGCCGGGGCAGTTGAAAGGGATTTCTCCATATCTTTTTTTATCCCGGTAAGTTCCTCATATCTCCTTTCTGCCTCATCAACCAGCGGGCTTGGAATTATCATGTGTGTTGTTGTTTGTTTTTTCATTTTTTTGCCTCCTTTTGGATTTGAAGATGGGTTTATTGATGGATATTTATATGAACAGGTTTGAACCTGCGGAAGTGGGGAAAAGTGTGATTTTAGCGGGACTTAAGTGGGAATTTTGCATTGAATCGATAGGCCGGGACCAGCGAATTTGGGAGAATCTATGGTTTTCGCGGGACGACAAAGCCGGGGCGGGGAAGTTGCCGGGGCAGGAACCCGCGGGAAATTCAGATTTGGCAGATTTCGATGGCTGCTGGAGGATTTTTTCATTGAGTTTGCCGACGGGAACCCGCGGAATCGGGGAAATCTACTGTTTTCGCGGGGCGACAAAGCCGGGGCAGGGAAGTTGCCGGGGCAGGAACCCGCGGGAAATTCAGATTTGGCAGATTTCGATGGCTGCTGGAGGAATTTTGCATTGAATCAGTGAGCAGGAACCCGCGAATTTGGAAGAATCTACTGTTTTCGATGGGTGACAGATCAAAGCAGGACACAGATACGGCCTTCTGCCGGTTTACATAAGAATGGGACACAGATACGTCCCCTGTCCCATTGCCCTGTCCCATTAAATGGGACACAGATACGTCCCCTGTCCCACTCAGGTGCCGGCCGGACGGCCGGTGGCGGGGTCGATGGGAAGACCCGAGTCGGGATCGATGGGGAAGCCGGTGACGGGATCGATGAGCAGACCGGTGTTGGGATCTCTGTAGGGTTCTGTATTGGGAGCGGGCTCTGAAGGAGCCTCTTCTTCTGCAGGCTCTTCCGGCACTTCGTTTTCTGAAGGCTCAGCAGGCTCCATTGCCTGTTCCGGAGCCGAAACAGTATCCGCAGTGATGGCATGGGTCTTCAGATAATCCTTCCAGATCTGCATGGTGGCCGCAGACATATGCACGCCGTCAAAGGAATAACCCTCGGGAAGATTTCCCTCTTCATCGGTAAACACATCATTTAACTGTATGTAATAGACGTTTTCGTTTTTTGCCATTTCCCTCAAAAGCTCGTTTCTCTGGTCTATCCTGTCATTCCTGAAGGTAGGGGATTCCGTCATCTTTTTCTTTGATACATGCATGACCTGCTGAACATAGATGATGGCACCGGGCTGGAGCGCCTTGATGGCGTCTATGAGTTCATAATATTTTTCGATGAACATCTCATCATTGCCCCACCCCATCTCATTGAGGCCGAACATCAGATAGATCTTTCCAAACTGGGGACCGACTGCCAGAGCCTCCGGCACGGTGAGCTTTCCGTCAACGGTATCCACCACCCTGTCGTCAAAGACCTTGTAAAGCTGCAGACCAACCTTTGCATAGGTCGTAGTCTTGAGACCCGAATACATGCCAAAGCCCTTGGTCCTTGAATCACCGATGAAGCAGGCATCAAGGAAATAATCATCATCCACGGTGGCCCACAGCGGATTTTCAACATATTTTTCCGGAAGGACATTGGGATCATACCACTCCGGCGGAGGATAGACATCGCCCTCATTGCCAGACACGGTATCTGTTTCGGAAACACCGTCACCCGACCCGTCTGCTCCATCGTCAGATCCGCTGCCCTCCTTCTCTTCCGCATCGGAAATCTCCTTCTTTTTGGAACTTTCATCAAACCAGGTTGCATCCTTTTTCACATCCGGATGATCCGCGGGAATACCATCCAGGGTCTCCTCCACAAGAGCGGTCGTCCTGTTTTTTGAAAGCCTTGAGATCATCTCCGATGCAATGGTCTTTATCTCATGGATGGTGCTTGAGGATGCAACCTTTTCAATGCTGTAGTTGTAGCTTTCCGTAGTTTCAAAAAGGTGCAGATTCAGCACTATTCCGGGGATAGTCAGCAGCAATGATGAAATTATGAGGATCGATAATAAAGGCGTTTTTTTCATATCGTCTAAAACCTGAAATACAAAAACGGGTTGTAAGCACTGTCAACAAGCATGGTCACGGAAGCCCAGAAGATGATAAAAAGTACGATGATACCGACCGCCCTGTTTTTATTCCTCCGAAACCAGGGTGAAAAAGCGGGAGTGGAAAATACCGTACCCGCCACAAAAAGGATGATGATGGTGATCAGGTTTTCCCTGTAATCATCACTGTAATGCAGGGTGAACATCCTCGAAAGATAGACAAGCACATGGGAAATATCCTCCACCGCAAAGATCACCCACCCGCTGATGACTGCTATCATGGTGTATATTCTTGAAAGCACATAGGATCTTTTGAGCAGTTTCCCAAGAAACAGCCTCTCTATGGCGATCAGCACAAAATAATAAAGACCCCAGAGCACAAAATTCCAGCTGGCTCCGTGCCAAAGTCCGGTAATGAGCCAGACTGTGAGCAGGTTCAGATATGTACGAAATCTCCCCTTTCTGTTTCCGCCCATGGGTATGTAAAGATACTGGCGAAACCATGAGGTAAGCGATATATGCCATCGTTTCCAGAACTCGGTAACCGACCTTGAGGTGTAGGGATTATCAAAGTTTTTCGGGAAGGAAAAACCAAGCATCCGTCCAAGGCCTATGGCCATCAGGGAGTATCCGTTGAAATCAAATAGATCTGAAAGGTATAGGCGATGGCACCTATCCAGGCAAGAGGGGTGGACATCACATCATAGCCGCCCATTCCGGTGCTGTCCCAGATACTTCCAAAGGGATTTGCAAGCAGAACCTTGCTGCCAAGACCCAGGATGAAGATCTTTAAGCCCTCTTCAAAGTTTGAAAGATCCACCTTTCTGGCCTTGAGTGCCAGGGCCGCATCGGAATAGACCACAATGGGGCCCGCGATCAGCTGCGGGAACATCATCAGATAGGTTCCCATATCTATGAGAGACTTTTCGGCATCCGCCTCTTTTCTGTAAACATCGATCACATAGGACATGATCTGAAAGGTATAAAAGCTGATGCCGAGAGGCAGAGTCAGTTCAGGTACCGTAAAAGACGCACCCGACAGATCGTTTATGGTGGTTATTATGAATTCAAGATACTTGAATACCACAAGTATCCCCACATTGTAGATGATGTCGGATACGAGCAGAAACTTTCTCCTTCCCTCTCCTGCACCCTTTGCGTCCATGAGTCTTGCGATGAGATAATTAACGATCACGGAGATCAGGATGAGGGCCGTATATTTCAGCTCCCCGAAGGCATAAAAAATAATGCTTCCGACGAAAAGGACAAAGTTTCTGAACCTTGCGGGAGTCAGGTAATAGATTATGAAAAATAAGGGTAAAAACCGAAAGATAAATACTAAACTGCTGAAAACCATTTTCTGTTATTCAGTAACCCACCCGGAAAGCATTTTTCCGGGTGGTAATAAAAACTGCTGATCAACCTGTATCAGATGAGAGGATATTTGTCTGTAAGCTCTTTTATTATGGCCTTTGCATCCTCAACCCTGTCTTTTCCGGAAAGGACCACAAGTGAGATCGCCTCTGCAACCCTGTCGCAGTCTGCGGTATCAAAGCCTCTCGTTGTGACCGCCGGTGTCCCGAGCCTGATGCCGCTTGTGACAAAGGGCTTCTGGGGATCGTTGGGGATGGTGTTCTTGTTTGCCGTGATATGAGCCTCATCAAGAAGAGCCTCTATCTCCTTGCCTGTCAGATTCTGGGGCACAAGGTTCAAGAGCATCAGATGGTTGTCAGTGCCGCCCGATACTATGGAAAGACCTCTGTCAAGAAGTCCCTTGCACAGAGCCTGGGCATTGTCGACTATATTCTTTGCATAGGTTTTAAAGGACGGGTCAAGGGCTTCCTTGAAGCAGACAGCCTTGCCGGCTATGACATGCTCTAAGGGACCTCCCTGGATGCCCGGGAAAACGCACTTATTAAACTTGAATTTATCTGCCGCCTCCTGGCTTGAAAGGATGAGTCCGCCTCTCGGTCCGCGAAGGGTCTTGTGGGTGGTGGTGGTTACCACATCGGCGATGCCTATGGGTGTGGGATGCTGGCCGCCCGCCACAAGCCCTGCGATATGAGCCATATCCACCATGAGATAAGCACCTACTTCATCCGCTATCTCGCGGAACTTCTTAAAATCGATGGTCCTGGCATAGGCGGATGCTCCGGCTACGATCATCTTCGGACGGCATTCCTTTGCAATGCGGAGCACCTCATCATAATCAATGAATCCGTCATCATTTACGCCGTAAGGCACGCACTTGAAATAGGATCCGGAAAAATTCACCGGTGAACCGTGTGACAGATGTCCGCCCTGATCAAGGTTCATACCCATGAAGGTATCTCCGGGCTGCAGCATGGCAAAAAAGACCGCCATGTTTGCCTGTGCTCCGGAATGAGGCTGTACATTTGCATACTCACAGCCAAAGAGCTTTTTTGCCCTCTCTCGTGCCAGATCCTCAACCACGTCCACGCACTGGCAGCCGCCGTAATACCTGTGTCCGGGATATCCTTCCGCGTATTTGTTTGTGAGAGGACTTCCCATGGCAGCCATAACTGCCTTGCTTGTCCAGTTTTCCGAGGCGATCAGCTCAATGTGGCTGTCCTGCCTTTTCATTTCGTCTTCGATGGCAGCTGCGATCTCCGGATCGACTGCCCTTACTTCGTCAATTGAATACATGTTTTCTCCTCACTGAATTATATTTTTAGTACGCCCGGCGCTATGTCCATTTTATTTTTGCGAGAGTCGGGGTGTTTCTCCGCGCCACTGACGCGCTCGGCGCGTCAAAGCGTGGCGGTGAAACGTACGGCGCCGGATGAGCCCGGCTCATCCAAACGACGCTCAAAATATGCCAAAGGGCATATTTTGCAAAGGGACGTTTTACCAAACCAGAATCCTGTCTTTGGGGTCGAGGTACATGCGGTCGCCCTTCTTTATATCGAAGGCTTCGTTGAATTCGTCAAACTGCTGGGATACCACATTTGTCCTCAGATACGCAAGCGGATGCACATCCTGTTTCACCAGGTAATACTCGCGCTCATAGGTATCAAGCCTTCTCCAGACGGTGGCATACTGCTCAAACATTTTTTTGTAATCAAAGTTTTTGTCCTTTTTTGCAACGCCAAGCACACATTTCATGCCTGCCATATCGGCAACGGCTTCGGCCTTGATATTTTCGCCGCTTACCTTGTTGCCGCCAAAAGCGGTTATATTATCATAATAAGAGACAAGTTTGCCGTTCCTGTCGAGGAAGGCTTTCAGATCTTTGTCCGTCCACCAGTTCTTCATATTGCCGATTTCATCAAACTGTGAACCGTTGGTATCAAAGGCATGGCTGATCTCATGTCCTATGACCACACCCATTCCTCCGAGAAGCTCTTCGCGGCTCATCCCGTCGTGATAGAACACATCTGCCAGAAGGCCACGGATGATATTGATGGAATTGTCCTGTTGATCGTAAAAGGCATTGGCCTCAAGGATACTAAAATCTTTGATGGCAGGATCCACCTTTTTTCCGGTCTTTGCCGAATCTAACTTTTCCCAGTGAAGCGCTATCGCTTTTTCGCACTCATACAATGACTTTCCTTTAAGGGAAAGGTCGTCATAATCCTCCCATTTATCGGGATAAACAGCATTTACCCTCATCTTGTCAAGTTTTTCGACAGCCTTTTTCCTGGTCTCTTCAGAAAGCCATGTCTCTTCCTCAAGCATTTCCCTGTAATAATCGATCTCCTCTTCGATAAGGCCGGTGATCTCTTCCTTCATCTTTTTCGAATCGTATTTTTCAATAAAGGCCTTGCTAAGGGGCGTGGTAAGATTTTCTTTGACCAGCTCAAAAGCGTACTCTTCATCGGAGACCTTTCCTGTGGTGCCGCTGATTTTATTATCTGCAGCCTGATCAAGTTCATAGGCTTCCCTGTCAAGATACTTTGCTTCGCCGTCAACAAGGTGAGTTATGATAAACGCCCTGATCTCCTCAATGTTTTTATCATTGTAAAGTGTCTTCAGATCCTTCAGGTATGCAGGTTCCTGAACCCTGAAAAGCTTTACATCCCCGTACCCGCCGGCTTCAAGCATATCAAAAAGAGGATAATCGGATATCAGGGTCTCAAGTTCCTTTCTGTCCATTTCGTTATTGGTCTTTTCGTAATAGTCAGCCTGCATCTGTTCGGTCGCGGTGAGCATGTTCTTTGAAAGCTTTGTTTCAAAGGAGACCGCTTTTTCAAAAAGCTCCTCTGCCTGATTCTGCTTATACCCGAATTTTTTGAGGAGTCCCGTAACCTCGGCCTTTTTTCCCTCATAATAACGGTCTCCCATCTCTGTCCTCTTCGCGTATTCCGCGGGATCCGAAAGGAACAGCTCCGGAGATACAACCATCAGCACATAAGAAGAGCTGTCATTGTATGAAGGAGTGTTAGCGTACTGTATAAGCCTCGGCATGAAAAACCTGTTTTCACCTTCAAGATAAAGCCTGTTTATATCCTCTGTGCTCTGCGCCTTCTGAAGGTCAAGCACGAGTCCCTCCAGATTCTTCACTCCCTCTTTGTCCCTGGCATCCCAGTCAAGCAGAACACTTTGAAAATCCTGAATGAGTTCGGCATCATGACTCTTTAATGTCTTGTCATCAAAAAGAGCCTTTCCCTTTTCCAGAGTATCCAGGGAAGCATTCCTGAAAGGCGAAGTGGTGCTGGTTCCCTCTTCGATTTTTGCCGTTGAAAGCCAGTCCCTGTTTACAAAATGATAGAAGTCATCCTTTGCATCCGCCTTTGACTTTGTGGGATCATTCTCTCTCAGGGAATAATCAACCCAGGGATCCCCGTCCCCCAGGAATACGGGAGCCTCTTCCGTCTTTTCATCAGTCTTGGATTCCTCTTTCTTTTCGTCAGCCTTGGAATCTTCTTTCTTTTCGTCGGTCTTCTTGTCTTCTGTTACGGGTTCTTCTTTTGCGGGCTCTTCTTTTTTGGTCTCTTCAGCCTTGGCGTCTTCCTTTTTGGTTTCTTCTTTTGCGGGCTCTTCAGCCTTGGCGTCTTCCTTTTTGGTTTCTTCTTTTGCGGGCTCTTCTTTTGCAGGCTCTTCTTTTTTGGTCTCTTCAGCCTTGGCGTCTTCCTTCTTTGTCTCTTCCTTCTTTTCGTCAGCCTTGGATTCTTCTTTCTTTTCGTCGGCCTTCTTTTCGTCAGTCTTCTTTTCTTCGACCTTCTTTTCGTCGGCCTTCTTTTCTTCCTTCTTTTCGTCGGTCTTCTCTGCGTCTTTGATTCCGGTGACGGTGGTCACCATGCCGACGGTGGCCTGGAGATCATCCTTTGAGATCCCGGCCTCCTCAAAGACCATATCTACAAGATCACCGTTTTTGATCTCCTCCTGAATGGCGTTCCTGACCTCTTCCCTGATGATCTGCTCGATGTCCTCCTCTTTGATGCCAAGGGCATCAGCCAGGGTGTACCCGGACTTGATCTGATCAGAGATATACAGTTCCATCTCTTCAGAGATATACTCTCTTGCAAATTCCTCGGCCTCGTCCATGGGGATCTCATAGGTCTCGCCGTCATCATCGGTCACGATCGCCGTACATCCCGAGAACACAAGGGCTGCCGCAAGAGTCAAAAGCAGTACCAGTAACAATCTCGTTCTTTTCATCTGAACCTTGCTCCTTCCTTAAAATAGTGGATTTCCCTATGCCGCTCTCCGGAAACGCATAAAATGCAAAAAAACCGAAAAGGGCGCACTTTCTATTATAGGTTCAGGGATTCTTAAAATCTATGCTTTATGGTAAACCTGAGCAAAAAAAGATGACAGGGGGACTGTCCCTCTGTCATAAAAAATGTGACAGGGGGACTGTCCCCCTGTCACATTAATGTCTTTCGCGAAGATGCTTGCCGTCAAACCTCATCTGAAGCATCAGGTAGTTTCTGATATCGGCTATCATGCTCTCCTTTGAGCCTTCCTCTATGGCAAGGTCGAGGGAAACAGCCATGGCGCTGACCACTCCGTCATCTATCCTGTCCTTCACATCCTCGAGGATGTCGAGCTTTTCCTCAAAATCATCGGTATCAAGGAATCTGATGAGGTCCAAAGATATGCCCTCGGGAATCTCGTCGGAGCCTGCCACCTTTTCCTCCTGCTGCTTCTCCTTTATCTTTATGTCAACCAATCTCTTGAAGTCAGATACCGCATTTGCGTTCACCGAATCAAGTGTTTTGGCATATTCGTCAGGCTTCTTTATGTCAACTTTTTCAAATCTGTATTCCGCTTTTGTGTTCGGATATTTCTGCCTGTCCACAGCCTCCATGAACATGGTCAACGGCCTGGCGTAAACCTTTGTCTTGTCCTCCATGCTCCTGTAGATGACAAGTTCCTCCATGGTCTCGGTATGATGGGCTATGGTGACAATCTCGTAGAGCCCTCCCTTGAAATGCCGGTATACCTCATGCTTCTTTGGTATGTCTCTCATTATTCCGTTTCCTTTCAACAAAAACTTTTATCTCAATAACACCTGCGCTTTCACATGGAAAATTTTATGATCAAAAGCTCCACCGCCAGCGTATCCGATATCTTTCCGGATTTACTGTCGGCATCCGAGCCTGCGCACTCATCAAGTATCTGTCTGATCTTTGTCCTGGAGTACTTTGCCGCCTGTCTCTGGTATTTTTGAACGAGGAAATCCCTGATCCCCGCCGCCTCCGCAATTTTCTGCCTTGACTCCTTTTTTTCGGTAAGTTCCTTTACTATATATATGATCCTGAAATTTCTTTCGATCAAAGACAGGATCCCGTAGGGATTTTCCTTTGCTTCAAGCATCTCGTAATAGATGGAGACCGCTTCTTTCTGCTTTTTGAGGGTCATGGCTTCTATCATCTCAAAAACGCTGCCTGAGGGACTGCGCTTTGTCATGGCGGTGACATCCGCATCCTCGATGATCTCCCTGTCACCGGCAAAACCCGCGATCTTGCTGATCTCCGAGGAAAGGACCGACATGTCCGTACCCACCCTTGAAAGCAAAAGCTCCACGGTGGTCTCGCGGATCTTTTTGTCAAACTTTTTTGAAAAATATGCAGCCACCCATCTTTTGAGTGCCTCCCCCGTCATGGGAACTGCCTGCACATCCCCTTTAAGCCTTGCGACAGCCTTGAAATTCCTGCTCCTTTTGTCCGCTTTTTCTTCATCAAAGATGAGGACCGTATCCTCTGAAGGATTTTCAAGATAATCAAAAAGCTCATCGCAGGCTTTGTGGAAAAAGCCTGAATCCCTGACAAAGACTACCCTTTTTTCTGCCATGAAGGGAAGGGTTCCTGCAAGAGACAGGATCTCTCCGATATCCGCCCCATCTCCTTCAAACCTTGAAAAATTCAGGTTGTCGCCGGGGGAAACCAGAGCCTTCAGGAGCTTTTCCGCATAGTTTTCACGCAGATATCTTTCTTCTCCGTAGATCAGGTATACGCTTTTATATTCCCCGCTTTTTATATCTGAAGAAACATCAGCCATTGTCTAAAGCAGCCCCCTGCAAAGATCAACATACTGCCTGCCTATTATATCATAGGAATTGTCCGAAAGGTTTTTATTATACGAAATATCCTGAAGTTTTTCCTTCAGGCTGCCGTTTAATACACGATCAATTCCCTTTGAAAGATCGTCTGTATCCTTCGGCCTGGCAAGGTATCCCGTCACATCAGTTTTTACCAGATCGCCCATGCCTCCGATGTCAAAACAGACGCAGGGCGTGCCGCAGCAGATGGCCTCAAGCAGAGTGTTGGGATAATTGTCGGCCACCGACGGCGATACAAAAACATCCGCGCATCTGTAAAGGCCGGCGATCTTTTGCTCCCCTTCTATGTGGCCCAGCGCCCTTGCGGGCACGTCAAAGCCCGACAGGTCCACATCCGGCGTGTTTCCGAATAATAAAAGCTCACAGTCCTTTTTGATTCCGGATGGAAGATCCGACAAAGCCTTTGCCACCATCCTCATGCCCTCCCATTTGCTTTGGGACTGGGCCATCGCGCCGAAAAGGATCAGCTTTTTGTGAAGGGGCAGATCGAACTTTTTGCGTAATAAAAGCGTGTCGCCCTGCGGGTTATAGATCTTTGTATCAATGGGATTGGGGATCACGGTTTTTTTCAGGTCCGACATTACGGCACTTTTTTTTGAGCATTCCAGGTTCCAGCGGCTGGGGGAAACAATGGTAAATCCGGAGTTTTTTAATGCCTCTTTCTTTGCCCTGAAGTTTTTCCGTGAAATATCCTCCTCATTGCCGCTTTGAAGGAAGGGGCATTTCCCGCAGCCCTCGTCGTTGCTATCACGGCCATAGCCGTGATGGCAGCCTCCTGTGTAGGGCCACATGTCATGCATTACCCAGATCACGGGTTTTCCGGTGTCCGCAAGTTTTCTTAATGTGGAATATGACACAAAAGAATTGACCCAGTGGAGGATGATGACATCTGCTTTCTTTACCGCATCAAGTGATGTGATGTCAGTGCCGAAGCGGTCGGTGATGATCTCACCCTTTGAAAGCAGGAGGTTTGCAAAGTTCTTTGTCTTTGACACAAGGCGCTTTGCGGGTGTGTTTATGATCTCCCTGCAGTCTGAACCGGCATGGGTCTTTGTCCTGACAAAAAGTTCCGAGTCGGCGCCGTTTTGGCGCATGGCAGCATTAATCCGCTGCGCCGCCCTGTAGGCTCCTCCGAAATCGGTTGTGCAAAAATGTGATACTTTCATGGTTATTATTCGCTGAAGGCAAGCTTCGTATATATATCCACATGGTCGTAGATACAGCGCCAGGAGCTTGATGATGCTCCGGTCACACAGATGAAAGGCTTTCCCTCGTCGGACACACCGTAACTGACTGCACAGTTTTTTGACTGGTTCACAAAGCCCGTCTTTGCACCAAGGATCTCTCCCGTCTCCTGCTTATCCTCGATACGCCTCAAAAACCAGTTGGATACGGTGATGCCGTCCGGGTGCTCCGCAGTCGCCGTCGTCGTATATATATGGCGGGTCAGGGCTTCGCGGCTGATGTCATTTTTCATCGCCGCATCCATGATCACAGCCATGTCCATCGCCGTCGTATAATGCTCATCGTCATAGAGGCCGACACAGTTCATGAAATGCGAGGTCTCTGAAAGTCCAAGTTCTTCAACCTTTTCATTCATCATGTCCACAAAGGCCTCCTGGGAACCTGCGATGTACTCAGCAAGTCCCATGGCCGCATCTGCTCCCGAGGGAAGGATCGTGCCGTAGAAAAGATCCCTCACCGGTATCTTTTCGCCCGGCATGAAGCCCACATTGCTGCATCCGTTCTCATAGCTGAAGCCCTCTATGGCCTGGGTCATCTCAAAAAGATCATCAAGCTGACTCATATCCTCTATATGCTCAGCTGCCACAAGAACGGTCAGTACCTTTGTCATGGAAGCCGGATACATCTTTTGTCTGCAGTTTTTCGCGGCCACCACTCTGTTTTCCGAAAGTGAGATCAGCACTGCATATTCGCTGACCACCTCGTCGCTGACGCCAACCGTCCTGTCATCGGGCTCCACATTTAAGGGAGGTTCGGGTTCTTCTTCCTCTTCTCCCGTCCATACGGGAGTATCGACCGGTACCATAACCGGCACGATGGCCGCCCTGTTTTCCGAAGCCGCCTCATCTATGGCACTTTCCAGAGCTTCGGCCGTCTTTTTTGTTTTTATTATATGAACCACCGTGATGGTGACGGCTGCAGCGACAGCAACGGATATGACCGTGATGATAAGCCACAGCGGGATCTTCGGCCGTCTTTTATTATACGAATCGGAAAGAGTGTATTGCTCACTGCCGTAACCGTACATTGACTGAACTACTCCAAAATTCACTATATGATGTCGGGGTCAAAACCCGATATCCGGAGCGCTCCGCACTTTGTGCTCCCACGCTCCTCCCACATCTCGCACTTTCGCGGGGCTTATGCCCCACTTCGCGCTCGATGTTGGGCGGGTCATAAAGTCTCATCCCTACCAACAAGCAAGCTTGTCGCGTGGATGGACTTTTGACCCTGATATCATACACTATATCTTGGGTTTTTGAAAGACAATAATAAAAGGTGGCACGATAAAACCCCGGAAAGCTTTGCGGCTTTCCGGGGCTGTATGGTCTTCTTCCGATTATGAGAGTGATTCCTTCAGTCCTTCAAGGCTCCTGTTTACGGACTCATAGTCGCCTGCTGCGGCTTTTTCGAGGATCTGTCCGATCTTTTCGGGAAGGGACTCGAGGATCTTTTCCGCATCCTCGCCGGCCTTGGTCTCGGTAATGTCATTGATGAAAACGTAGTAAACATCGCCGTATTCGGGGGAATGACTGAAGTGGCCGTAATCATCGACCCAGCGGATCTGCCCGTCTTTGCGTTTGATCCTGTAGACGACGTGATCCATGCCGTCGCCCTCCTCTGAATCTATCTGGGAGTCGATGGCGGCCTGAACCTTTTCAAAATCCTCGGAATAAACCATTCCGTTAAAGGTATAGCCGGTCAGCTCCTTGAATTCCGCAAGATCCTTGCAGCCGAAGATCTCATGCACTTTTTTGTTTGAATAGATCAGCTCCCTTTTTTCATCCTCTTTGTAGATGAGAAAACCTCCCGGGATGACCTCTGCCATCTGCCAGACTACAGGGAGAGTGTATTTTGTAAGTGCAAAATCGTCCGAGTAGCGGTCTCTCCTCCTGCCGCCTTTGTCCTCACTCATATCCATGGTTCCTTTCAGATCGTACTGTAAATCAATCATTTTTTGTCCACCTGCCTGTACCTATAATAGCACCTCATAAGAGAGGGGGCAAATTTTTCTTTTCTATAACCGGGGACGGTTCTCTGTTTCGGGTGGCCGGGGACGGTTCTCTGTTTCGGGTGGCCGGGGACGGTTCTCTGTTTCGTGAAAAACCAAAACAGAGAACCGTCCCCTTTGTTGGTCCCCTTTGTTTTGCTCTTAAAAAAGATGACAGGGGGACAGTCCCCCTGTCACATTTCCTGCCTCTTGAATTTTGCAGCCATAATGATGATAATCAAAGGAAGGGGATAAATTCTTTTAAGGCAGGTCACAGATGTCTGAAACACGGCCGGTCCTTTTTGACCGAAACAAACTGATAAGGCTCATGCTCCCGATCCTGGGCGAGCAGTTCCTGGCCATAAGCCTGGGTCTTTTTGATTCCGTGATGGTCGCATCCTGCGGTGAGGCGGCTGTATCCGGAGTGTCTTTGGTTGATGCCATATCCATTCTCATTATTCAGGTGCTTTCGGCCCTGGCAACGGGCGGCGCTGTTATTATCAGCAGATATATCGGACAGGATCACAAGGGGCATGCAAAGCGGGCTGCGGGACAGCTGATGTTTGTACTTCTGACATCCTCTCTGGCTTTGATGGTCATCATCCTTTTTTCCTACAGATTTCTCCTTGTTCTCATCTTTGGACAGATCGAAAAAGACGTGATGGAATGTGCCGTCACCTACTTTTTCATATCGGCCCTCTCCTATCCGGCTCTCGGGGCCTACAATGCGGGAGCCGCTGTTTTCAGGAGCCAGGGAAACAGCAGGATAAGTCTGTTTGCAAGTCTTGTGATGAATGTCTGCAATCTGGTGGGAAATGCCATCCTGATCTACGGACTCGGCATGGGCGTCACGGGTGCTGCCGTTGCAACAACCGCATCCCGTTTCATCGCTGCAATTGCCGTACTATGGTTTTTGCAGACAAGAAACCCGGTGCTGTCGCTTACCGTGAAGACCTTTCTCATTCCTGAACCAAAGATGATCAAAAGAATTCTTTCCATAGGACTGCCAAGCGGTGTCGAAAACGGGATGTTCCAGGTCGGAAAGCTGATGCTTGCAAGCATGATCTCAGGCTTCGGCACGGTGGCCATCACCGCAAATGCCGTAGCTGGAAATGTGGCAGGTTTTTTCAATGTTCCCGGATCTGCCGTATGCCAGGGGATGCTCGTGGTCATAGGCCAGGCCACCGGATACGGTGACAAAAAAGAGACCCTGCGTTACGGCAGGATCCTTCATCTGACAGGACTTGTGGCACTGGTCATATCCCATGCCCTGAATCTGATCTTTCTCGGTCCCATCATATCCCTGTATCAGCTTTCGGAAGCCACGGCCTTTGAGACCAAAAGGCTGCTCATCTCCTGTGCTGTCTGCTCGATGATATTCTGGGCGGAGAGCTTTTGCACGCCGAACATACTGCGTGCTGCGGGACGGGCAAAGTTTACCATGGTGGTCAGCACCTTTTCCATGTGGGTCTTTCGTATCGGAAGCGCCGTGATCCTGGCAAAGTCTTTCCATCTGGGAGTTTTCGGTGTCTGGATCGGAATGTATATTGACTGGGTCTTCAGAGCTGCAGTATTTTTCTCAGCCTACAAAAAAGGCAGGTGGGCACGGATCGCGCCCGGGTAGAAACGGTTTTATTATAGATTCAATACTGTTTTCCGCGCAAGAAGTCATACTATTTTTTCAGCATCGGACGGGCGATCTTTTCGTTGAAAAATTCGATCAGCGGGCCCATGAAGAACGCTGTTATTATGGTGCCGATGCCGGCGATGCGCGGAATGTGCGACACGGGATTTCCTGCTGCGACAAAGAGCAGACAGCCGGCGATGACGCAGACGAGGTCCGTACAGATGCGGACATATTTGAACTTGCCCATCTTCCATTTCCCGGATATCACTATGGCAACGGCGTCATAGGTGGACACGCCGAGGTCGGCCGTCATGTACATGGACGAGCCGAAGCAGATCACAACTATTCCCACGATAAGGCAGAGTGCCCGAAAGACCATGGAGGGTGCCGGGAACAGTTTTTGAAGCAGATCATAGGTGAACTGTGTGATGTATCCCAGAAGGAAAAGATTGATAAAAGTCGCA
>CAMVDF010000029.1 GCA_947166195.1 uncultured Lachnospiraceae bacterium | reverse complement strand
CCTCGACACCACGGGTATGAACCGTGTGCTCTAGCCAGCTGAGCTATCTCGCCACGTTTTTGGTTCATCGAAAACACGCTGAACACTCATAAAAACAACTTGTTTATTATACTATCGTCAGTCAACACCTGTCAAGCACATCCGAAACCGCTGCAAACGCTTCAGGACACTCCCTTCATCACTTCTTCAGCTTGCTCTGAAGGTAGTTCAGGAGATTGTCTCTGGTTGTGGATTTGAGCACATAGCCGTCGGGCTTCAGGCTCATGACCCGGGAGACCGCCTCTTTTGTTCCGACTCCGGTGAGAAAGATGACGGGTATCTTTGACGTGGCATCCTCCTGACGGAGCATCTGCAGAACCTGCGGTCCGTCAACCACCGGCATTTCATAATCAAGCAGGATCAGATCCACCTTTTCATCTTCCTTTACCTTCAGCAGGAAGGTGATGGCCTGCATCCCGGCAGTGACTATATCCACCTTGTATTTATCCTTGATCCACTCCTTCACCATCTTTGCATAGGAGGGATCATCATCAACGATCAATATCCTCTTTTTTTCCGCAGAGGGCTTTTTCTCTGCTATGGCATCCTCTATGGCAGGACCCAGGGATTCCATCTCTATCGGTCTGTTGACCCAGATGTATTCCACCAGGACCGGAAGTCTTGCAAGCAGCTTATCACGATCTTTCTCCTCACCGATCACCAGCAGATTTCTCCCGTTCTTTTTGATCTTATCACAGATCATCTTTATCTCCTCAAGCTTGTCCACCTTGTCGGCTAAGTCATTTGGCAGATACAGGAGAAAGAGATCCGTTGTGCTCGAAAGATCCCGTATCTTATTGTACTCATCCGCAAGGATCGCGACATCGTAGCCCGCATCAGTCAGCTTTCGTTCGATTCCCTTGACTACTACGCTGTACTGAAGCACAACGATCACAAGACTCTTGTTTGTCTGGCTCATTTTTCTTCCTCCAAAAAAATCAATCCATTCCCTTTGCCACTGCCGCCTCGGCATCCCGCTGTATATCCGGATCAAAGGAGAGGATCGGTTTCACATCCTTTCCCCGTATCCTGCGGTCCGTATAGTTGCGTGTCAGTCTGATCAGCAAAGGTATATGCACCAGGACTCCTATCAGATTCGGTATCATCATCAGTCCGTTGAAGGTATCGGAAATATCCCAGGCCAGGTTTGATTCCATGACTGCTCCGAAAACGATGAGTCCTATGAACACAAGCCTGTATATCCTTCCGCAGGTCACACCCAAAAGATACTCCGTAACCTTTGCTCCATAATAAGACCACCCCAGAACCGTGGTAAAAGCAAACAGCGCGATCGCCGTCACCACAAACCACTCTCCGGGCTTGCCCAGAACCGATCCAAAGGCCTGTGCCACAAGCGTGGCATCATTCACACCTTCCACTGCAAGACCCGTATCCAGATCGATGGCCCCCGATCCCAGAACCACCAGTGCCGTCAGGGTGCATATAACCATGGTATCGAGAAACACCTCGGCGATACCCCAAAGACCCTGTCTGACCGGCTCCCTGACACAGCTGTTGCTGTGGACCATGACCGAGGATCCAAGACCTGCTTCATTTGAAAAAACGCCTCTTTTGCATCCGTTCTTGATGGTATTGAAGGCTGCCTGCACTGCTGTTCCGGCTATACCTCCCTTTACCGCATCAGGACCGAGCGCAAACCTGAAGATCGATGAAAAGATACGGGGCAGTGATGATACACGCAACAATATCATGATAACACATCCCACGATATATACCACAGACATAAAAGGTATCAGTTTTTCCGAGACCGCTGCCAGTCTCCTGAATCCCCCCAGTATGATAACGGACGCGGTGAGCATGAGCAGAACTCCTATGAGCCAGTTGACCTTCGGAGCACCCAGAAACAGATCATGACTTACACCCGAAAAAAAGGTGGACTCAAAATTGATGGTGATCTTGTTGATCTGTCCCATGTTTCCGATACCAAAGGATGCCAGGACCGTGAATATACAAAACAGAACTCCCAGAACCTTTCCCAGCTCTCTGCAATGCTTTATCGACCCCAGACCGTCCTGCAGATAATACATGGGACCGCCTGACCATGCACCTTCCGAATTCCGCCGCCTGTAATAAAGACCCAGGACATTTTCCGCATACTTTACCATCATGCCGAAAAAGGCCGCAACCCACATCCAAAGGACTGCTCCCGGACCTCCTACGCAGATGGCGGTGGAAACTCCGGCTATGTTTCCTGTTCCGATGGTTGCACAAAGTGCCGTGCAGAATGCCCGGAACTGCGACAAGGCTCCGGCATCATTTATTATCCTGCCTTCCTCCCGGATGACTCCGAAGGTTTTGGTAAACCAGTGCTTTACATGCGTGATCTGAAAAAAGCCCGTGATCACGGTACATACAAGACCCGTTCCAAGCAGGAGGACTATGCCAAAGGTTCCCCAGGCAAATCCGTTTATCGCATCATTGACCCTTATGACAGTTTCCATTTTTTTACCCCAGGATCTCGAAATATACCAGAGTCTGGTTCAGCAGCTGATAGGCTACCTCACCAAAGGTTACGGGTCCTACATACGGAGGTATCTTTTTTCCGTTCAGGTCACCGAACTGGTAGTTCAATATACAGTTGCAGGAAACGACGGGATTCTTTGCTCCCGCTTCACCGATCCTCCTGCCGAATTCCTCGGCATAATCCTTTACATTGACCGCAAACCGGTAATCTATGTTTTTGAATACCGGTGCATAGAAATCAACCTTTTCTTCAAGGACTTCCTTTATGGATGTATTGATATAGGAGCCGTTGTGATCAGCAACCAGCGGCATCCTTGTATCTATGTTCTTCTTTTTGATATACTCCGCAAAGTTCACCTCCTGACCGTTCACGGTGCATTTCGTCACACTCAGGTCATTATCCAAAAACCTGATGACCGGATCCGTCTTGTCGTCCGTAAAAATGTTTATCATGTTGACCATGGCGCTCTTGCCTTCAGGAAGCCTTATATACATTACCACAGCCTTGTCCGTATACGACTGTCCGGTCAGCCCGTCATATGCCTTTGCAACACTCTCGGTATCCAGATCAAAGCCGGATATCCAGCCTGCCACCGGATGCATGAGCAGCTCTTCAACGTCCGGAGCCTCCTTTGCATATTTGACTGCGACCTCCGAACCATAGGGCATTATCATCATCGTCAGGCCGTTATCATAGCACTCCTCGACGATCTGAAATACATTATACTTTCCGTAAACCGCTGTCCTGATCTCTTCGGCCATATCTATCTCATTTACAAAAAGCTTTTCCTTTGTGAAGATGCCGCCATCCTCGCTCATGAAATACGGCGTTGTACCACCTATCCATTTTCCCTTCGGAAGTTTTTCAAGCAGGGACTCATCCGCAGCGATATGCAGTATTCTTCCCTCCTCTATCAATGAAATGGTTTCTTCAAGTGTCTTCAGCATTTATTTCACCTCCTATCCAAACATTCCCGGTCAAAGCGCAGCAATATTTGCCAGATCGACCTTTGCAACAATGGGATACTTTCCAAGAAACATCTCCATCTCCTTCATGCAGTCATCCATGGCCGCAGGATCCGCATCCAGCTTTTTCTGCATCTTGGATATCATCATATTGAAAGCCAGATTCGTTGATGTATACCGAAGCTCCCTTCTCAACAGTTTTTTGATCTTTTCTGAAACAGCCGCATCCATATTCTTTCCTCCCTGTGCTTACTTCAACAATTCCATTATACCGTCATAATCAAGCAAGTCAGCCTTTTCCCGGACTTTTGCAAATTTTTCCTTTTCGGATTCCGGTATGGCATACTCATCCGCTTCCTTCATGATATCCTCTATCATATCACTGTCCATTGATCCTGCGGCATTCAAAAGTTCTTCGTATATGCTCTTCATCAAAAACTCATCTGCCACCGGTTTGCTGCTTTCAGTATCACTGCTGCCTGCCTCTTCTTCAAAGACCGGCGCAAGTTTTTCCCTGAAGGCCACATAATCCTCCATGACCTGTGCATGATTTTCCCTGATATAATCAGTATTGTTCTCCTTGCCCGCCATCTCAAGGCTCTCTGCTCTCTCACCAAGCTCCGTTGCTCCCACAAGCCTTGCGGAACTCTTCAGGGCATGGATCTTGATGGTGTAATTTTCCCAGTTCCCGGTCGAAAAGCTTTCCTCAAGTTCTGCATGCTTTTCCGGGATGGAATCAAAGAATATCTTCAAAACCGCCTTGAACGCACTTTCCGAGCCGCTGTTCTTTATGGCAGTCTGTGCATCTATGAAGTCAAGCTTCGTATACCATTCCTGAGGGCTTTCCGGAACAGCCGGGGTCTCCTCATAGGCCTCTTCCGCTTCGTATCCCGGCATCTCCTCAGTCATATCTTCAGCCACACCGGTCTCTTCAGACTCCTCATCATCCTCATATCCTGCCGTATCATCTCCCATGACCTCTTCCTTTAATGTCTGATCATCGATGAAGGATGCTATATTATATGACTTGTTGGATTTCAGGAAATACAGTATTCCAAATGTGCCCGGACCGCAGTTTGACGATATGGCGGCCGATGCCTGCTGGAAGACCACATGCTCGAAATACGCGGCCTTTTTGATCTCCTCTTCGATCCACGCAAGTACATCGGGGGATATGTCCACATAGGTAATAAATACGACGTCCGAATCCGGTATGGTATCCGGAGGCAGGGCAGCATTTATGTATTTTTTGTATGCTCTCTTTGTCCTTCCGATCCACGCTCCGCCGATCCCGGTCCTGTCCATCTTTATGGATATCGAAGGATGGATATTGAGCGCCTCTGCTATCCTGTGGAGTCTGACACTAACCAGACCCTTTTTTGCCATATACTCGGTTGTATTTATTACAAAGCTGCATTTCAGCCGTCTTTTTGCCGTGTTGAGTTCCGCGGCGATCTCCTCTGCAGACAGTCCCTGCTGCACCAGCTTGTAGGCAATGAGTACCAGTATTCCCGTTGCACTGGACAGGCACTCGGAGTTGATCACCGTGACATTGTCAAAGGACTTTGCCGCTTCACAGGCGATCCTGTACTCATCACTCATACTGGTGGTTATGGAGATATGGATGAGATGATGGGCCTTTTTGAGCATCTCCGCAAAAAATTCCGTATAGTCGTTTTCATCGGGAGGTGATGATACAGCTTCTTTTCCGGCGCCGATATGCCTGATCAGCTCATACGCATCCATATGAACTCCATCCTTGAATATGCCATCCTCTGTTTTGATGATAAAGGGGATGATCGGGATATGGAGTTTTCTGATCACGGAATCCGGGAGATCGCACATGCTCGAGGATGTCACTATGACCTGCGTCTTTTCCGCATACCTGTCTGAGGTATTTATCTCCTCATCCTCGCCCATCATCACGGATCTCAGGATGACCTTTTCGCTTGATATATGGCGTATGAGGATCTCCTCCATAGCCTCACCGGAAACGGGTTTCACCAGATATCCGTCAAAGCCTGCCTGATTGTATAGTTCCCTGTTCTCGCTTCCGGCATTGGCCGTCAGAACGATGACCGGTGTATTTCTGTTGAGGCCGCCCGACTGCTCCCTGATGGACTCAAGACACTCTATGCCGTCCATCCCCGGCATCAGGTGATCCATGAAGATGGCATCATAGTGAACCTTCAGACTCCTTTCAAGAGCTTCCTTCCCGCTCTTTGCCACATCAATGGCCATGTCTGTATCTTCAAGCAGGCGCCTTTCCACCTCCAGGTTCATCTCATTGTCATCCACTATGAGGATCCTGGCCTCAGGCGCCATGAAGCTGCTTTCATAAGCATTTCTCCTGACGGACTGCTGGTTATGAATGTTCAGCTCTCCGACGAAGGTATGGTCGGTGACTTTCTGCTTTATCGTAAATGTAAAGGTCGATCCCTCGCCATAGATACTGTTGACCGTGATTGTACCTTCCATGAGTTCTATCAGCTGCTTCACTATGCTCAGGCCCAGTCCGGTTCCCTCGATATGCCTGTTCTTTCCCTCATCCACTCTCTTGAAGGCATCAAAGAGATATGGCATGTCTTCTTTTTTGATGCCCATGCCGGTATCGTAAACCGAGATGACAAGCTCCACTCTGTCCTCTCCGTCATCCCTGCTCTCAACCCTCAGTCCGACCTGTCCTTCCTTTGTATACTTGATCGCATTGTTCAGGAGATTGATGATTATCTGTTTGATGCGGACCTCGTCTCCGTAAAGCACCATGGGTACCTCAGGATCTATGGTCACCTCAAATCCGAGCCCCTTGTCATGTGCACGAAGCCACATCATATTGACAAGCTCCGACAGCATATCTCCCACCCTGTAATCAACAGGGACTATATCCATGCTCCCGGCTTCTATCTTTGAAAAATCCAGGATGTCATTTATGAGGGCAAGGAGCATCTTTCCGGAGCCCTGTATACCGGAAGCATCCCTGACGATCTCATCCGATGCCTCCTGGTCACGCAGTATCAGTTCATTGAGTCCCAGTATCGAATTGATCGGTGTCCGGATCTCGTGACTCATGCTGGAGAAGAACCTGTTCTGGGAACGGGTCAGCTCCTCTGCTCTCTCCGCCTCTTTTTTTGCACGCTCGTTTTCTTCGGAAAAAAGTCTTCCCTGAACCCATGTCATGACATAGCACATGACACCCACCACCACCAGTGATACAAACGAGTCAACATGGAAAAACTCTCTGGAATGGTGGTAGACCAGTTCGGGATGATAATATGAAGCAAGATAACATCCAACTGCCATCACGGCCAGAAAAGAGAACATGATCTTTCTCCACCTGTCGTGAAGGACCAGACCCACATACATGAAGGCAAAGATGATCCACAAAACTCCTCCTCCTTCAAGTCCTCCTCCGAAAAAGAACAGAGCAGGAACCACTCCGAAAACAAGAGCAATCACTAATATCCTGATACTCACCCGAAGCCATCCCTTCGAAAGGCAAAACAGGGTCAGGACCGGAGATATCACAAAGATCGATATGATGACCGCTATCTCGTATGGATTCTCCTTCATTATAATATCAAATATCAGTGCGATCATCACGCTGATCTCCGAAACAAAGGTCAGTATCAGGAATATCCTGTCGGTGAAATCTCTTTCAGGATCCTTTATGGTTTCAATGACAGACCTGAAGAATCTGATCGGATTCATATCTTTTCACCTCCGTTTCCTGATGTTTTTTCTGACAGCACCCGCTGTACCACTCTTTCAAAATCCTTTGTATCAATGGGCTTTGCGATGAATCCGTCAAAGCCCTCATTGATGAACATCTCTCTGGCACCGGACACCGCATTTGCCGTCAGGGCAATGATGCCTGTCTTTTTGCCAAGATCCTTTGCCGCAGCTCTGATCTGTCTCATGGCCTCCACTCCGTCCATCTCAGGCATCATATGATCCATAAAGATCAAATCATATTCGTTTTCATGGAATTTCCTGATGGCCTCCCTGCCGCTTCCTGCCGTCTCGATCAGCATTCCGTATTCCCTGAAAAGAGATGATGCCACCACCAGGTTCATGGGCTCGTCGTCAACTACAAGAGTCCTGACGCCCGTAAATTCGGGTTTCTCGCCATTCTCGATCCCTTCCAGATCATCTGCCGAACGCCCGTCGTTGAGTATCTTTATGGCAGGATATGCATACAAAGGCTTTGGCATCAGTACCACCCGGCTGTTTTCAGGAAGCGCAAAGCCCGCCTCCGCAGACACCGCGACCACGATATCCTCTTTTGCAAGTTCCTCGAAATAGCCCCTGTTTTCCTCGTACTCCTCCTGCCCCATGAAAACATGGCTCACATTCAGCTTTTCCTTCAGACGCTCAACCTCATAGACTGTCTCCGCAGCATACAAAGGAACATGTATGCCTCTGGCAAGATTGGATGCCATGGTTCGATAGAAATCGCGGAGCTTTGGTACCTTGTATTTATCAGGTCTGACATGGAAAAGCACGGCTCCGTCAAAGGAATCCTCAAGCGCCAGGCACGGTTTATCATCCACCACCTTTTGCGGTATCGTCACCCTCACCGTAGTACCGTTCTTTTTCTCACTTTCTATTTTGACAAAGCCTCCCATCCTGTGGGCAAAACCGTACACGATGAAAAGTCCCAGACCTATGCCTCCCGAGCTCCTGTTTCTTTTTTTGTTTGCCTGATACATTCCCTCGGTTATCATATGAATGGCATTTTTCTCCATGCCTATTCCGGTATCGGTCATCTCTATGGTCAGATTCACTCCGTAATCCAGAGTTTCGGCATACAATCTTACAAAGATACCGCCCTGTCTTGTAAACTTGATCGCATTCTCCAGCAGATGTCTGAATATCTTGTGAAGTTTTTTGATATCACCGTACATCATCGCCGGGACCTTCGGATCCAGATCCACCACCAGTTCCAGCTCCGATGCCCTGTCACTTGTCCTGAAACTTGTGACCACATCATTTATCAAAGATGTGCTCATATAGTTTTCTTCCTCAAGAAATATCCTGTTTCTCCTGCACTCTGTGTAATCCTGGATATCCTCTATCTGATATGCAAGTCTCATCCCGGCATTTCTGATATTGAAAGCCTCGGTCCCCACTCCCTTTTTCATCAGCAGATCCGACATCCCGTTGACCACATTTACGGGTGTACGCAGTTCATGAGATATATTTGAAAGAAAATCCTCCATGTTCTGGTCATTTGATTCAATGATCTTTTCCCTGCGCCTGTTCTCTTCCGCATCATCGATCCGGTCGTTTATGGTCCTCAGGGTTATATAATAAATGAAAAGCACGATGACGATATGGAGCAGTATCCTGGATACCGTCAGCTTGTCATATACTATCTTTTCTCCTCCGGGCAGATTGATGAAGTGAATGAAAAGCAATACAAAAAACTCGATCAGCAGGGTCTGGATCATATAGACGCTGTTCAGGACCGAATAACCGACCATGACCAGTCCGACGGTCATTCCGATATCAAAAAGGCTCGTCTTGTGGATCCCGTGATAAAAGACCAGCAGCACAACAAAGGCGAAATAAAAGATCTTCCGGATCTCAGGTTCGATCCTGTCAGACAGGCTCACTACCCAAAGTACGATCGTCCCAGCAATGACGACCGGAGGGACCCAGAATTCCCATTTCATCAGGAAATTTTCCAGGATCAGCCCCACTGCGGAAAGTGAAGACAGAAACAATATTATTTTTTCATTATCTCTTTGATTCATCCCAATCCTCTCTCACATATCCTTTGTCATCAACATCACAAAACGTCACCGGCATGGTTGCATATTCTATATTTACCCTGTCGCCAAATCCCGTCTTTTCCCAGGCCTTCATGATCCTTTCGATCACCCCGGGAGTATCATTTTTCTCAAGCTGCGGAAGCATCACAAAAAACTGGTCAGGTCTGCTCTGAAAAAACAGATCACTCTTCCTCAGCGTATCCTTCAGAACATTTCCGAAGGATGCGACCATCTCCGAAAAGATGACCCCCTTTTCCTTTGCGGATAATAAGAACAGTATCCTGTTGGCCGACCCGTTATAACGCTGCAGAAAGCGCATGATGAAACGGTAGTTGCAAAGAAAAGCCTCCTGCCCCAGAAACATGGCTCCCCTTCCCTCTCCGCGTTCCGAAACTATCTTCAATATGCGGACTATCTCACGATCAGGATCATCCTCATTTTCCCTCTCATAGATCTCAGGATCATATATCTCGTACCCGTGCTTGCCGTTAAGCTTCATCCTGTTCAGTGAACTGTCGGCAAACTGGAAAAGGAGCTGAAAATCATCGGCACCGTCGTTTACAAAAACACATCCGGCCGATATTCCCAGGGGTATGCCGTGATCCTTTCCCATGAGATTCTCTGCTTTGGCAAAGAACTCTTCATTGAGCCTTGTCACAAGCGATCTCACATCTTCCTTTGATGTCACATCCGAGAAAAAACCCAGAAACTCATCACCGCCGATCCTGCTTATCACATCCCCGTTTCTGACATTATGCCTGATGATATCGGCTATCTCAACAAGCACCCTGTCACCCATATCATGTCCGTAGAGATCATTGACCAGCTTGAAATTGTCCAGATCCATGATCATAAGCGTCCCCTTCCCGTTCCTGCACTTTTCGGAGATCTTTTCGGTTCCGCTGGCCTTATTGAAAAAGCCTGTCAGTTTGTCTACTGTTACTTCTTCTGTCAGGCTTTCGATGGTCTTGCTGTTTACTATGGTATTGTTTATCCTTTTGATCAGTACATCCTCATCAAAAGGCTTGTGTATGAAATCGGAGGCTCCGGCCCTGAGGCCTCTCCTTTCCGTTTCCCTGTTGTCCTCTCCCGTCAGGAATATCACCGGGATCTGTGTCCTCCCGTTTTTTTCCTCAAACTGTCTGACTGCCCTGTAGGTCTCAAAGCCATCCATTCCGGGCATCAGTATGTCAAGCAGGATCAGATCAGGAGAGTTCTTTTCCAGAAATTCCAGCAGATCCTTTCCCGAGCGCAGGCAGCTTACCTTCATGCCTCTTGCCCGAAGCAGAATTTTTGCATTTGTCAGACTCAATGGTTCGTCGTCAACTACAGCTATCCAGTAACTCATTTTTCTTCTTTCCCCTCTTCCGAATCAGCTTCTCCTGAAAAAAGATCCACTATGGCTTTGTAATCATATCTGTCCGCAGCTTCCTTTACTTTTCCAAACAGCTCCAGATCATCCTCCGGGATCCTGTATTCCTTCATCTCTCCGATCATATCCTCCAGACGTTCGCAGTCCATATCCTCTGCTGCCTGGCGGACCTCTTCAAAAAAGTCCTTCATGAGCATTTCATCCGCCTCAGGTCTGTTGTCTTTTTCCTCCGGTTTTTCAAAGATATCTGACAAAGGTCCCCGAAATTCCTGAAGATCAGCCATGAATCCTTCATGCATTTTTCTGATGTAGGCCGTATCTCCTCTCTTTCCCGCATCCTCAAGTTTCTGTGCCCTTTCACCAAAATCCGCTGCACCGATGATCCTTGCGGAGCTTTTCAATGCATGTACCTTGATCGTATAGTTCTTTATATCATCCTCTGCAAAAAGGGCATCCAGCTCCCTTGTCTTTTCATCAAGCGACTCATAAAAGACCTTCAGCAAAGCCAGATATGCTCCGGCCGTCCCGCTGTTTTTCAGTCCGGCCTCCGTATTGATACCGGCTCTCAAAAGACCTTCAGATCCCGGGGGCAGATTTACATCGGAAACATCCCTGTCGTCTTCTTCAACCGGAGAACAAAAGCTTATCTTTTCCTCCGGAAGGAAGGAACAGATCATTTTCTCAAGCCTGTCAGGATCTATGGGCTTAGTTAGATAATCATCAAACCCGGCTTCAAGATATTTTTCCTTTGCTCCGTCTATGGCATTTGCCGTCAGACATATGACAGGAGTATTCCGGTTCGGGTTTTCCCCGTTTTCACGGATCTGTAAAAGGGTCTCGATACCGTCCTTTCCGGGCATCATGTGATCAAGGAATATCATATCATACGTTGATGCCATGGTCCTTTCGATACATTCATCCCCTCCGCCTGCCGTGTCTACCGCAGCTTCTGTCTGTCTGACAAGGCTTTCAAATACCATGAGGTTCATGGGGTTGTCATCAACAACAAGAATACGCGCGTCACGGGCCGTGAACCTTTCGTATTTTTTTTCCGTCTCCGGGATCAGTCCTCCAAAGATCATCTCCGCCTTTTCAGACGGCTTTCCGGACACATCCTCACCTGTCTTTTTCTGCGAATAATAAAGGATATCATTTACAAGTCCCAGGAGATTTTTTCCTGCTGTCCTTATATTATCCGAGTATTTCAGGATGGAAGCGTCCCTGCTTTCCCTCAGTATCATCTCATTCATTCCGAGTATGGCATTGATCGGAGTCCGAAGCTCATGCGACATATTTGACAGAAATGCAGATTTGGCTTCACTCTCCGCCGTGGCCCTGATGGACATCTCAAGGTATCTGGTGGAACGGGCCATGATCAGGCTTATGATGAGGATGATGACTATGACTACTGTTATGGTTGCAAAAAAAATCAGATTAAGAGAGCCGAAAACACCCGTGGCATCCTTGACCGAGATACAGGACCAGCCGTTCTGCATATCAGCCACATATATAATGTATCTGGATCCCTCCGAAAAATACTCAAAGGAATCAGCATTCGTTCCCTTGACTCTCCGGAAGATCTCAGCTCCAAGGGTACCCTTCTCCCCGCTGTAATCCTTTCCGATCTCATTCCTGTCAGAGTGGGCGATCACGACTCCACTGTCATTCAGGATGATCTCCATATCTGAATTTCCGCTCTTTACTGCTTCTTCTGTCAGGTCCTGTATCCTTTCAAGCGACACGTCCACGGATATGACGCTTTTCCCGTCACACAGTGTCCTTCCCAGGGCGAGCATTATATTTCCCGACTGGACATCAACATAGGGATCAAGGATCGTCATCCGGCCCGGATCATCCATTGGCTTTTTGTACCAGGGTCGGTCTGTAGCCACATAACCTTCAGGCGGTTCCCAGTTTGTTCCGCTGATAAATTTTCCGTTGATATATCCGTACAGTCCGGTGGAATTTTCGATGACGGCACTCCTGACCGCCGTTGACAGCCCGACGATATAATCCTTTATTTCATCATCGGAGCTGTGCTCCCTTATCATCTCATCAAGGGTATAGGCCGCCAGATTTACCGAATCTATATTTGTGGAAAGGTACTGGTCTATCTGCTCGGCTGATTCCTTTGCCGTTATCTCGCCGGTCCTTATTATATTGTCCCTCTTTTCCCTGACGAGCATGCTGTAGTATATGAGGACTATGCCGGTGAAAAAAGCGATGACCAGTGCAGCTGTCACTATATTCCCTGTTGAGATCCTGTTTTTATTCATATTCCCCATAAGCTCCCCTGTTTTCCGGATCACCCTGACACACCGGAAACTGCGGCATTTCTCCGCTTGATCTCCTCTGCTTTCCTTACGATCTTTTCCTCCCATTCGTCATCCTGGGCATCCAACTGATAAGCCTCAAACCCGTATTCTCTGCCAAGGGAGCAGATCACTGTTTCATCATCCACATGCAGAGATATCCTGTATCTGCTGGGAACCTTCTGCGGGAGCACGGTCCTGTTGTCCCGCTGCACTTCCTTCAGATGCCTCGTTCCGTTTACTATTCCGTCAAAACGGACTCCGTAGAGGCGGAAAAGATTCTTTATATACGATTCCGAGCGAAAGGATGATGTATATACCCAGACCTCATATCCCAGATCCTGCAGACGGTTGATGAGCCTTGGGGTCCCGAGGCGCAGTCTTTCTTTAAAGATCCTGTTGAACGGAAATACAGGCGCAGGCTCCGTTTTGTGGGTTTCGGGATAAACAAAAAGGACTTCGTCGAGGTCAAAGGAAACCCGCATTTTATTGTTTATTTCCACATTTTTATTTTTCCTCACTGCCCTCTATCCCCTTTACGGCCTTTATCACGGATGCAGACCAGTCATCTGCCGTTCCTTCAAGCCCTATCTGCCTGTAGTCACCTGACTCGTTATCCACGACGAGCACCATATCATTATAAAGAGTCAGAGTCCTGATATATTTTTTCCTCATCACATCCTTGATCTGGTTCTTTTTTTTCTCACTGGTCCTTTGCAGCCTTTCGGATGCTGTTATGATCCCGTCCGGACGGACATGATATTTTTTCAGCAGATCTTCGATATAGTCCACGGAACAGTAATCCGCGGTAAACACCCAGACATCATATTTCATCGACTGCAGGAACCGGCACAGGGCCGGAAATCCCAGACGGATCCTTTCCTTAAATCTGATGTTTGAAGGAAAAGAGAGCTCTTTTTCCGCCGGAAGACCGGTCCCGTTCACAAACACCATGTCATTCAGATCCACCGCGACTCTCCTGTTGTTTTTTGATCTCTCCACCATATTTATGATGTCTTCTTCGTGGACGAGATTCAGGATCTGTATCGGCGCTTTCTTCAGTTTCATCCTGACAGCGGCAGCCCATCTGTGATGACCGTTTATCAGCATGTATCCGTGAGGATACATCTTTTCCACCATCAGTCTTTCATCTATCTCAGACCATGGACCGCTGCCATAGCGCATTCCGTGTCTCATTTTGTTTTCATAATCGGAGATTATCCCGAAATTCGGACCTATTTCGGGAAAGCTGAATTCATCATCCGGATTGGGATGGATGTTGGTACATCTGGTCCATTTCCTGAAGGTACGGGTCAGAAAGGATGCTTTTAACGGCATCCTCACACCGTCATATTTTTTTATATCGTTTGCCACAAATTCGGTAAACTCCGTCTTAACAGCCATAACCCTCTCCTTAGTATGCTTTATTTCACCGTATCATCCATACAGCTCTGTACATCCTCTATAAGCTCATTTATACCCGCTTTTTCCATCTGTTTTTTTATCTTCGGAATGACTTCATCCGGATCCGATGTTCCTGTTCTAAGGTCAGTCTCATAGTTTCCGTATATGGCAAGAACGGTGGCTATGATATCTTCCTTTCTCTTTCTGTCGTAGACAAAATTTCCCAGCCTGCTGTGAACCGCATTTTCCCTGTAGCCCTGAAACACCTTTTTCCACTGATCGGGATCGGCTTTCATATCACGGCTTACGGACTGGACCGATGCATTTACCACGGATCCTGTGGGATAAAGCGCCATATTAAATCTTTCAGTACCCAGAGGGGTCCGCAGAACGGTCTTATTATCAAGATACTCAAAATGCTTTCCCTCTATTCCGTATGCCAGTATATCCCGAAACTTCCTGTCCGTGTTCAAAAGTTCGATATACTTTAATGCCGCAGCCGCCTTTTCCTCATCACATCCGGCACAGATGGCAAGCATGGCTCCCTGCTCGGTGGCCCTTGAAAGATAGGGTCCGTCATAGATCGTGGTTTTGACATGAAAGCCCCAGTCATCGGGATTTGAATACCCCTGATATCCCCGCCAGGCGACACCGAAGCGGACGGGAATCTCCTTGTCGGCTGTAGTACTCTCTATGGCAGAGGCATCAGGATCAATATATCCCAGGGTATACCATTTGTGCAGCAGTCTGTATCTGTCCATGAGCTCACTGCTCTCCCAGAAAGGGATCGCCTTCGGATGCTCATCCCCGTAGGAAACGACGACCACATTTTCTATTATGCTCTCAAGGAAGTTGGTGAGCCCCGCCGGCCCGGCCTTGTCCATGGCCAGGGGATATTTTTCGGGATGATCCTTTTTGTATGCGGCAAGATAGGGCTCGATGTCCGCGAATTTCATATGCTCCGGGATCTCCATACCCTTTTCGCCCCCAAAATAATCGGAATTGAGCCTGAACATCATCTCCGATCCCATGTCCTTGAGTGTCGGGACACCGTAGATCCTCCCGTCAAGCTTTGCACACTCCCAGTATTCACCTATGGTATCATAAAGACGGGGAGTCTCTTTTTGCACCAGATCGGTTATGTCATAATAAAGACCCCTTGAAGCGTTGGTATCGTATCTGTTGAGCCACTCGCTCGTAAAGATGATGTCATAATACTCACCCGATGCCATGATGAGATTTATCATTTCTTTGGGTTGGAGTTCAAATTCAACGGTCACACCGATCTTTTCGGCAGAATACTCGTTTGCCCGTTCCACAACCTCCTTTATATCGGGAGGAATGGCTGCAGCATAGGTTACCCAGCGAAGCTTTACCACATCATCCGGATCCGCACCTTTTTTCTGTGAACATCCTGTGATGCACAGAGCGATCAGTATGACAAAAATGATCAGCTGTCTCTTCATACCCTACCCTTTCACGGAACCGACAGTCAGACCTGTCTCCAAAAACTTTCGGAAGAACGGGAACAATATCATTATCGGAACTACCGCAACAACAACCATAGCCATACGCAGTGTCACCGAGGGCGGTGTATAACTGTTCATCCCTGACAGATACCTGGCATCAAGGATCATGGCCTGAATGGTACGCTCGATATTTACAAGTACATACTGCAGAGGATAAAGTTCTGTATGATTCGTATCAATATAAAGGAGTGAAGGATACCAGCTGTTCCAGTATCCAAACATCTGAAAGATCGCAACCGTCATGATGACAGGCCTGCAGACCGGAGTCACGATGAAAATAAGGGTCTGTACCGGAGTGGCAGCGTCCATCTTTGCGCTCTCCACTACAGAATCCGGAAGCGATGCCCTGAAATAATTATACATCAGCATGAGATACCAGGTTGAGCACAGCGTCGGAAGGATCATCGCAAAGTAGGTGTTTTTCAGATGCAGGATCTGTGTGTTCACCATATATGACGATACCAGTCCTCCCGAAAAGATCATGGGGATCATGATGTATATCATCAATATTCCCCTGTGCTTAAATTCCTTTCTTGATAGCGCATAGGCACAGGGTGTCATGACCACCAGACTCAGGACCGTTCCCGTCAGGGTTATTATCAGACTGTTGAAAAAAGAACGCGGAAGCGTTGAGCCCGACCGTATCATATAACGGAAGGATTCCAGCGAAAACTCATGTGGTATGAATCTGTAGCCATAGGCAGTCACACTTGCTTCCGAGGAAAAAGCCGACATAATGACAAGCAGCACCGGCAAAAACACGATGATCGCAAGAACACCGAAAAATACGGTCACTATAAGGTTTTGATTTTTTGTAAGTATACTTTTCATAAACTTCAGACCCGGAAAAATCTCGGAGATCCGGCGTAACAGAGAACCGTCCCTATATCATTGCACTGTCCGGATCCAGCTTCCGGATAAGCATATTTGATACGATGAGCAGCACACATCCCACCGCGCTCTGCAAAAAAGCCGCTGCCGAGGAATAACTGAAATTTGCCTGCTGCATCAGAGCCTTGTACACATATACATCCAGCGTCTGGGTAACCTCCTGCAGCGCATTGGAATCCAACGGCACCTGGAAAAACAGTCCGAAATCCGAATTCAAAAGACTTCCTATGCTGAGTATAAATATCGTTGCTATGGTAGGCCTGAGCATCGGCAGGGTTATCCTAAAGGTCATGGTGAAAAAACCGGCGCCGTCGATCTTTGCCGCCTCATACATGGAGCGGTCTATGGAAGTGATGGCACACAGATAGATGATGAGAGAGTATCCGCAGCTCTTCCATATCCCGGTAAGTATCAGTATGAACCTCCAGTATTGCGGAGACTGGTACCACTGTATGGCAGCCTTTCCGAAAAAGCCGAGGAGCGCATTCACCTGACCGTGATCCGTTGCCAGAAAACCGTATACACAGTATCCGACAATGACCCAAGAGATGAAATACGGCAGCACCAGAAACATCTGGACAAATCCCGAAAACACCTTGCTGTAAACCTCAGCCAGAAGAATGGCAAGGATCACCGGCAGAACAATACCCATCACCAGAAAAACAATATTATAGGCAAGCGTATTTATTATTATGGCCCGGCATTGCGGATTTCTGAAAAGATACGAAAAGTTCCGAAACCCGACCCAGGGACTGTTGACAAAAAGATTTACAAAGAGGGACTGTCCCGGTTTCGGAGTGAAATTCTTGAACGCAAATG
>CAMVDF010000028.1 GCA_947166195.1 uncultured Lachnospiraceae bacterium | reverse complement strand
GTATTCGCTGTCTTCGGGCGTGAGGGCGGGGCCGTCCAGCTGCGTCATTTCGCCGTGGATTCGGAGGACGGGCGGCGCAAGGGTGTGGATGTGAAGGTCGCTGGCGCCCTCTTCGAGGACGAGGTCCAGCAGGTCTGTCATTTCATAATGTGGCATAATCTATCTTACCTGAACAAAAAAGGGCAGCGGTTTCCCGCCGAAATTACATGATGGTGTAGGTGATGACTTCCGAGGCGGTGGTGATGCCTTGGAGGACCTGGTTGATGCCGTCCTGACGCATGGTGATCATGCCTTGGTTGACGGCGCATTCCTTGATGTACTGCGTCGGTTTGCGCTGCGTGATGAGCTGCTGGATCTCCGGCGTGATATGGAGGAGTTCGAAGATACCGACACGTCCCTTGTAGCCGGTGTTGTTGCAGACGTCGCAGCCGCGGCCATGGTAGAACTTGCGTCCGGCGAGTTCTTCACGGGTGATGCCGAGCAGTTTGAGCTCCTGGTCATCCGGATCATACGCTTCCTTGCAGTTGCGGCAGACGCGGCGGATAAGTCGCTGGGCGAGAACGCCGATCATGGTGGAGGCGATCAGGAAGGGCTCGATACCCATATCGATGAGTCGCGTGACGGCACCGGCGGAGTCGTTGGTGTGCAGCGTGGAGAGGACCAAGTGTCCCGTCAGGGAGGCCTGGACGGCCATGGCGGCGGTTTCCGTATCACGGATCTCACCGACCATGATACGGTCCGGGTCCTGTCGCAGGAAGGCTCGCAGAGCGGACGCGAACGTCATGCCGACGTTTTCGCGGATCTGGACCTGCATGATGCCGTCGATATCGTACTCGATAGGATCCTCCGCCGGCAGCGGCTTGTCTTCAATGGTGTTGATTTCCTTCAGGCCGGAGTAGAGCGTCGTGGTCTTGCCGGAACCGGTAGGCCCCGTGACGACGAAGATGCCGTTCGGGCGGGAGATGATGGCGCGGATGTCCTTGACGGTTTCCGGCGTCATGCCGAGGGCGTCCAGATCCAAGTTGACGACCGACCGGTCAAGAATACGGAGAACGACGGATTCGCCGTAGCGCGTCGGGAGGGAGGAGACACGGATATCGGTGGGGCGCTTGTTGATGCGCAGTTCGATACGACCGTCCTGCGGGATACGGCGTTCGGCGATGTTCAGGTTGGCCATAACCTTGATACGGGAGATGACCGGAATGGCCAGATGCTTCGGCGGAGGCGCGATTTCGATCAGGGCGCCGTCCAGACGGTAGCGGATACGGAATTCATCGGAGAACGGTTCGAAGTGGATGTCGGACGCCTTGTCTCGGATGGCCTGCTGGAGGACCAGATTGACGAATCGGACGATCGGGGCGTCGTTGGCGGCCTTTTCGAGGGCGTCCGCGTCGCTGAGATCGACGCTTTGCGCGTCATGGATCTGCTTCAGTTCGTCCAGGATGCTTTCGATGGAGTTGTTGGCCTCCGGGTAGTAGATGTCGAGCATTTCATCGATTTCGGCAGGTATGCCGACATAGATGCGGCATTCGCGGTCCAACGCGAAGGGCAGTTCGTCGATGAGCTTTTGGTTGAGGGGTTCGCGTGCGGCGACGACGAGCACGTTGTCGTCTTCGACGGCGATCGGGATGACGCCGTAGAAGCGTGCGATGTCCGGCGTGATCTCCTTCATGATCTCTTCGTTGATTTCATGCTTGTGGAAGGAATAGACCTCCGTGCCGAGGTTTTCGGCGATGAGCTGGAGGAGCTGCTCTTCCGTGATGATATCGAAGTTGTAGAGGATGTTGACGAAAGGCTGGTTGTACTGCGCGCTTTCCTCATAGGCTTCTTCGAGCTGGTCTTCTGTGGCGAGTTTGGCGTCCAGCAGTAGATGCCAGATCACACTTGCATCAGCGTCAATGTCCATGTTCGGCATGATATGTATCCCTATAATATATTATGGTATTGTTGTTGTTTGTTTCCAGACGGCTCAGGCCTCGTCGTTGACGGTGATGCGGATGACTTCGGCGAGCGTGGAGAGACCGGCGGCGGCCTTTCTCATGCCGTCCTGGCGCAGGGTGCGCATGCCGATTTCCATGGCGCGGCGGCGGATGACGGACTGGTCAATATAAACACGGCCGACGCTGCGGCTTTGCAGACTCTTACAGGCATCGGCGCATCACGGGCGCAGGCGATAATAGATTACAGAAACGAGAACGGATCCTTTGAAAGCATAGAGGACATCAAAAAGGTTACAGGCATCAAGGACGGGATGTTTGCAAAGATAAAGGATCAGATAAAGGTCAGGTAATAAAAACAGATGGCAGGCAGGATACTTGTAGTAGATGATGAAAAGCTCATAGTGAAGGGAATCAGGTTTTCCCTGGAACAGGACGGATACGAGGTCGATGTTGCCTATGACGGCAGCGAGGCTTTAGAGGTCTTTGAAAAGGGAAGCTATGACATGATACTGCTTGATATCATGCTGCCGAAGCTTTCGGGCTATGAGGTCTGCCAGCAGATCAGGAGCACCTCGGATGTTCCCATCATCATGCTCACGGCAAAGGGTGAGGACATGGACAAGATACTGGGGCTTGATTACGGAGCTGATGACTACATCACAAAGCCCTTTAACATCCTTGAAGTGAAGGCCAGGATCAAGGCCATCATGAGACGCTGCAAAAATCCCGAAAAACCCTCGGGGGATGAGATACTTGAAAAAGGCGACTTAAGGCTTGATGTATCAAACAGGAGAGTCTATATCGCCGGAAACGAGGTCAATCTGACTGCAAAAGAGTTTGATGTGCTCGAGCTCCTTTTCCGCCATCCCGAAAAGGTATACAGCAGGGAGGATCTTTTGAACCTTGTGTGGGGCAGGGATTATCCCGGCGATGAAAGGACAGTCGATGTGCATATCAGGAGGCTTCGCGAAAAAATAGAGGCCTTCCCGGGAAACCCGAAGTATGTGCATACCAAGTGGGGTGTGGGGTATTACTTTGAAGGATGAGAGTCTGATCGGAAAGCTCCTCAAACGCTCCGTTGTCTTCAAGAGCCTGAAATTCAGGATATTTATCATAGTACTCCTTGTGGGGGTCATCCCGATCTCCGTCATGAGGGCGCTGCTTCTGCGCAGCTACGAAAACCGCGCAGTCAACCAGCGTATCACCGATATCACAAATCAATGCAATATACTCTGCGGCAGGCTCTATGAAGCCGGCTTTCTCGAGGACACATCAGATGAGCTGATAAACGACGAGCTGTCTTTATTATCAAACCTCTATGACGGCAGGGTGCTCATCATCGACGACGATTTCCGCATAATAAAAGATACCTACGAGATGTCAGCGGGCAGGACCATGGTCTCAAAGGAGGTCATAGCCATCTTTAACGGCTCCAGCAACATGGGCAGGTATGACGATGAAAACAGCTATGTGGAGGTCACGGTGCCGGTAACCGATGCGGCAGGCAGCGTGCACGGAGCCATGGTGGCAAGCGGATCCACGGATTTCATCAGGACCAACAGGGACAACCTGAACCACCGGGCATGGATAGTCGAGATCACCGTCGGGATCTTTGTGCTGGTCATTGCCTATGCATTATCCTCAACCCTGCTCCTTCCCTTTGACAAGGTAAAAAGGGCCATAGGTTCGGCAAAGGAAGGCTATATCGCGGAGCTGAAGAGAGTGGATGTCCCTGATTATACCGAGACCGGCGAGATAATGGATGCTTTCTACCAGATGCTCGATCAGATCAGGGAAGCAGATGAGGCCAGAGAGGAATTTGTGGCAAATGTATCCCATGAGTTAAAAACCCCTCTTGCTTCCATGAAGGTGCTCTCGGATTCCATCCGCAATGAGGAAAACGTGCCGGTTGAGATGTACAGGGAGTTCATGAACGACATCGCCGATGAGGTGGACCGCGAAAACCAGATCATCACCGACCTCCTGCAGATAGTAAAGCTTGAAAAAAAGACGGAAAAACCGGAGCCTGCACCGACGGACCTGGATAACCTGCTTTCGGAGATCGTAAAGATGCTTGAGCCTTTGGCGGGAAAGCGAGGCATCGGGCTTACCTACGAAAAACTGCAGGATGTGACTGCGGATGTGGATGCGCTCAAGCTCTCCCAGGCACTCCTCAATATCGTTGAAAATGCCATCAAGTATAATAAGGACTTTGGCTGGGTAAAGATCACCCTGGACAGGGACATACAGTTTGCGATCATCACTGTCTCCGACAGCGGCATAGGCATACCGGAGGACTCCGTGGGCAGGATCTTTGACAGATTCTACAGGGCGGACAAATCCCATTCAAACGAGATCACCGGAAACGGCCTGGGACTTGCGATCTCAAGGAGCACCATACTTTTGCACAAGGGCTCTGTCAAGGTTGAAAGCAAAGAGGGAGAGGGCAGCACCTTTACGGTGAGGATCCCGCTCATATACGAAAGATGATGAAAAGGATATGTATAATAACTGCATATGTGCTGGCGGCGCTCATGCTTTTTACAGGCTGTGCTTCTAACACCGTTGAGGATACGGCAACAAAGGCGGTCGTTTATTATCCCGATGAGGATTACGGGGAGCTTTTGTCACTTGAAAGGACACTGTTTGCCGATACAATCGAGGGAAAGGTGGACGAGCTTTCAAGGGCGCTTTTGACAGAGCCCCTGATCGATCATATGATCCCCACCCTCAATGATGATGTTTATATAAAGAGCCGCACGATCTCGGGAAATCTTTTAAGGGTGGATATGTCAGCCTCCTATAATGGTCTTTCAAAAACGCAGGAGGTTCTGACCAGGGCAGCCATAGTGGAAACCTTCACCCAGATCGACGGCATCAGCTATGTGGAGATCTCCGTAAACGGCATTCCTCTGGCAGGGGAGGACAAAATTGCCTACGGTCCCATGAGGGGTGATTCATTCATAAATGACACCGCCACCGAGATCAGTACCTATGACAGGAGGAGGATTACCCTGTATTTTGCGGATATGGAGGGCTATCATCTGAAAAAAACAGCCCGGACCGTGGTTTATACCGCAAATATGTCCACGGAAAAGCTGATAGTTCAAAAGCTCATCGAGGGCCCCGAAAACGGTGAGGATGTGTATCCGACCCTGCCGAAGGATACGGAGCTATTGTCTGTGACCACGAAAAATGGGGTGTGTTATGTAAACTTCAATGCCGCCATCCGGGAAAAGCCATACACAGTGGCGGAAAATGTTGTCATTTATTCCATAGTAGATTCGCTGACGGAGCTTTCAAATATCGATAAGGTCCAGATCCTCATAGACGGTGTCTCGGACGGAAAGCTCTATGACAGCCTGAGCCTGGACCGGCTCTATGAAAGGGATACGGATATCATTCAATGAAAAGACCTGCATGCTTTGCGGCATTGTGCCTGGTGTGCGCGCTTTTCCTGATAATGAGGCTCAGACCTCCGGATATTTTTGAAGACGACACTTTGTCCGGCAGGACAGCAAAGGCATTCGGCACACTTTCCGACAAATATGAAAAGAACGGTTCGTTCTGTCTCATTTTATCTGATGCCCGTTTAAGTCAGGGCAGCACATTCGAAAAAGAAAAACATGATATCATCGTTAAACTGTCCGAAAGGGCAAAGTACAATGATCTGCCGCAGATCGGCAAAAAAGTCCTTGTCAAAGGCCGGGTATATGTCTTTGAAAGGGCGCGGAATCCCGGGCAGTTTGACATGGCACTATTTGAAAAATGCAGGGGTATCGATCTGCAGCTTACAGGAGCGGAGATCGCAGGGGTTTCGGGAAAGGAAAAGCGGATCCCCGAAAGCCTGAACCGGCTTTCATACAGGACGGCAACCGTCTTTGACAGTCTCTACGGAAAAGAGTATTCCGGCATAATAAAAGCGATGGTGCTTGGCCGGAAAAACGATATGGATCCGGAGATAAAGGAACTCTATACCAGAGCCGGAGTGGCGCATGTTCTTTGTATATCGGGCCTTCACATCAGTCTTCTCGGCTGCTTTTTCTACAAGGGTCTCAAAAGATGCTTTCTTCCGAGGGCACCGGCGGCCATCATAAGCACCGGCCTGCTTTTCATGTATGCGGTCATGACGGGAATGAGTGTCAGCGCAGAAAGAGCGGTCATCATGTTTGCATTGCTGATACTTGCGGACTGCATTGGAAGGAGCTACGACCTTTTAAGCGCCCTGGCCGTTGCAGGATGCATCATCCTTTTACAAAACCCCTGTTCCCTATATGATACGGCCTTCATCCTGTCCTTCGGGGCAGTGCTCGGGGCAGGGACGGTCAAGCCTGCCTTTGACAGGATCTTTCCGGTAAAAAACCGGATCATCGATGCAGTTAAACTCAGTCTTTCGATCACATTATTTACCTTTCCTGTTTCTTTGTATTTTTATTTTCAGGTTCCGGCCTTTGCCGTTTTCCTGAATCTTCTGATAGTACCCCTCATGGGGGTGCTGCTCATAACGGCTCTCCTTGCGGGGGGACTGGGACTCATCTTTCTGCCTCTTGGCATCATGCCCGCAAAAGCGGGAAAACTCATTTTATTTATCTACGAAGGAGTGTGCAGGATAAATGATAAACTGCCGTTTTCTCTACTCATCAAGGGACGCCCCGGTATAGTTTATATAATTTCATATTATCTTTTGCTGATACTTTCGCTGTTTCTCATAGAAAGATATGTCAGACCGGAAGGATCCCCGGTTATGCTGCAAAAGAGGGCGGGACTGTGCCTGGGCGTTTTTATTATGGTGATGGCAGTGCCGGTCAACATGATCAGAACGCCATCCGTCACCATGCTGGACATCGGGCAGGGCGACTGCACATGCATCGAAACGAAAAGCGGCAGGGTCATAATGATCGACTGCGGAAGCAGTGACGAGAGCATGATCGCAAAGTACAAGGTGGTGCCGTTCTTAAAAAGCAGGGGCAGATCCTGCATAGATACGGCTGTCATGACCCATGCCGACAGTGATCATATAAGCGGCTTTGAAGAGCTTTTCAATATGTCTCCGAAGGAAGGGATCAGGATAAAAAACCTCATCATGCCCGATACGGCGTTAAAGGATGAGGCCTATTTGAACCTGGTGAAGCTGGCAGAAAGCCGCAATACGAAAGTTCTGCTGATAAAGACAGGGGATGTGTTTACGGTTGACGGGATCAGCTTTTCCTGTCTGCATCCGGACAGCGGCTATGAATGCGCTGACAGAAACGGGTATTCCACGGTGCTGCTGATGGAGTACAAAAGCTTCAGCGCCCTTTTTACCGGGGATGTGGAGGGCAGGGGAGAGGAGACGGTGACGGAAAGGATCGGCAAAAGCTGCACGCTCTTGAAATGCGCCCACCACGGGTCCGACAATTCCACACCGGAGGAATTTCTGAAAAAAGTATCGCCGAAACTGACCTTCATATCGGCGGGGAGGGATAATTCCTACGGCCATCCGGGACGGAAGCTTTTACAGAGGCTTGAAGAGACCGGTACGGAAGTCTTTGTGACAAAGGAAAGGGGCGCCCTGATGCTTGTCACAGACGGGAAGAGCGTGAAGGTTACAACATTTCTTAAAAGGGTCCGGAAGGAGGTGACTCTTTTCCGGTTTTTGAAAAAAGGAGGATTCTGATTTGATAAAAAAACATTTTTACAGCATTATCGCAAGGCTTGCAGTCATCTTCATAGTGATGACATCGATCCCGGTCTTTGCATCGGAAAACCCGGAGGGGACGGTATCCGGAAATGAACAGGCAGTATCCGGGGAGAGTGTACGGGATGAAACCCTGCCCGAAACGGGCATGCGGGATCATGCAGTATCATCCGGTACTGCAGATATTCTTCCTGCGGATGAGGCATCATCCGACGGGGAGGAAGCGGCAAAGGCTTCTGAGGATCCGCCCTATATCGAAATCCTGCAGGTCTTTGTTTATGATAATAAGGACAACCCGGATATTGTGACCAATATGTATCAGAACGGAAATGTGAAACGGTACGGGATCACGCCCGAAGAGGATGAAGCGACCCGGTTTAACCAGAAGGATTTCATCTTTCCCATAAGTGCCAGGGAGTCCGCACCAAAGATCATGTTCAGGGCGACTCCCAACAGGGATGATGTGGAATTTGAATTTGAAAGGCTGAACCGTCATAACGGAACTGTGGAGTTTACCACTGGCAGGACAGAGGAAAACTTTTATGTGTGCGAGTACACGGGAATCTACAGGATCCATATCTATGCAACGGACGGGTCGGGACATGAGCTCATTTATTATACATATCCGACGGGGCTTGACAAGACGGAGCCCGGAATCTACAACATTACCTTCGATTATGTGGGTGAGTCAAAGATCTCAAAGACCGGAGCCACGGTCTATGGCGGCGGGGAGGTTACCGTAAACGGAGCCGAGGATACAGGTGTGGGTCTGCACGAAAAGGCCTATATGTTTGATTACCCGAACGGACAGTGGCAGGAGAGCAATGTGCTTGAAGCCAGGCCCGGTGCTTTCAGCATCGCGACCAGGGACAGGGTCGGTAATGTGAGGACCGACTACATCAGGATCTACAATATTGATCCCTTCCCGCCGGTGACGACCTTTGAGGACTGTACTGAACAGATCGTGAACGGATATTGCAGGAAGGCTGCCATGAAGGTCATCGCCGATGATACCACGGGAATACCGGACAGGTATATCTCTCTTAACGGGGAAGAATGGCTTGAGGGCGATACCGTCGAGATATCGGAAAACGGGACCTATGATGTCTTCACAAGGGATGTTTTCGGACATGTTTCCGAAAACAGCATCGAGGTCACAAATATTGACAGGGAGGGACCCGAGCTTTCCTGGAATATTGAGCATATCGGGCGTGGAGGCGGGTATTGTGCAAAGGAGGTGCTGCATGTGCTGGCTCTTGACCGTAAGTCCGGACTTGACGATGCTGCCTATTCCTTTGACGGAGGCATGATCTGGTCGGGAAAAGACAGCCTTGAGATCAGTGAAAACGGGATATATGAGATCTGTGCAAAGGATGCTCTGGGCAATGTCAGCTTTGTCAGCAGCATCGAGGTAAAGGATATAGATAATAAAAGGCCGGAGATCACCGATGTCAGTGAAACAAGGCAGAACTCCTCGGGGATATATGCAGCCTCCTCAAGGATAACGGTTTCCGCAAATGATGATGAGTCGGGGCTTGACGGGGATGCGGTGTTTTTTGAGGAGACGGGAACCTGGAGCAGTGATATGTCGCTTACGGTCAAAAGGAACGGAGTATATCCCTTCAGGGTCCGTGACCGTGTGGGAAACATGGAAAGCTCGTCCTGTGAGGTGAAAAACATCGACCCCGATCCGCCGCAGTGTGAGATCAAGGGAAATCCCGAAAGCCTGACCATGTCAAAGATAACCCTGCGCCTTGAGGCAAAGGATGAGATCTCGGGACTGAAAAGCATCTATATGGCCGATGCAAAGGCCGGGGTCAGAAAACTTTTGAAGGAGTATCCCTGCGACAGCGACGGCGGGGGAGAAAGAAAGGACGGTATCGATGTTGAGATCACCGAAAACGGAGAGTATATCTTTTTCCTTTCGGATATGTGCGGAAATGAGAAAAAGGAGAGCATTACCGTCACAAAGATAATAAAACCGAAGGCACCTTCAAGGCCGGAAGATCCGGAAGGAGGCGGCGGAAAGGAAGAAGGCGGCAGCGGATCCGATCCCGGCAGCGGGAAAAAGCCCGGGACCGGAACGGGCGGAAAAGGCAATGAGACGGTCATCATAGGTACGGGTGATGAAAAAAAAGAAAAAAAGAAAGGAAGTACATCCGGCATAATCGTAAAGAACGGATCGGTGTCGGAGGACAGGGCATCAGGATCTGACGGAAAGGATGTATCCACAAACAAGGTGTCCCGGGGAGGAGACGGCGCTGCCGGTGAGTTTGAAGAACAGGAGGAGGCTTCGGGAAATGAGCTGACCGATGAATATGACAGCTCCGGGTATTCCACCGATATCTTTGAAGGAGAGGAGGAGGAGTATTTTGCGGAAAATGAGCCTCATGAGCTTGAAATGCTTCCCGATCCGGATGAGATAGAAACAAAGGAGGAAGAAAATTCCAAAGGAGGGATCATCGCCGCCACCGTAGTTTTGATGATACTGGGACTTTCCGCATTGACGGTCTTTCTGCTTTCAAAAAAAGGCTTCATAGATCTGTCTGAGATCCTCGGGAAAAAGGAGGAATGACCGTTCTGAAGGGATGCCTGAAATTATTCAATAGAAAAATGTAAAATATACTTGACAATATTCCATTGCTGTTATATTATGCTTTCAGAGATCTAAAGACCCCCGTTTCGGGGGCGGAACAAAACAGTGAAATCAAAAACACATCATCAATAAGGTGAAAGGAAGGTGTTTATTATGACAGGAACGGCAGCGGGATTGGTAGCAGGTATAGTAGTGGGATTGATCGTGGTTTTCTTTGCACTCAGGAAACTGAATGATGACGGAAAGGCAAAGACGAAATATGATGAAAGGCAGAAGGCGGTGCGGGGGATGGCATACACCTACGGATTCTGGACGATACTTGCGGCAAACGCAGCTATGCTTGTGATCTCCGCAACAGCCTTTGATGTTGCAAAGCTTGGTCCGTGTCTTTATTTCATACCCATATTTGCAGGCATCGTGGTCCAGGTAAGCTACAGCATCTTTAACGACGGATATGTGGGGCTCAATACGAACATGAAAAAATACACCATATTCATGATCATAGTGACCGTCTTCAATATCGGAGTTGCTCTGACAGCCTTCATAAACGGGAAGATGTTCACAAACGGCAGGCTCCAGGGACCGTTCCTCAATCTGCTGTGCGGGCTTCTCTTTTTCGTGGTCGCAGTCGATCTGCTGATCAAACAGGCGATGGACGGAAAGGAGGCCTGACAGATGAAGAATCTGAGACTCAAAGCTGCAAGAGCAGGGCTTGATCTTTCACAGGATGAGCTTGCGGGACTGGTGGGAGTTTCAAGACAGACCATCAGCGCCATAGAAAAGGGGGATTACAATCCCACCATCAACCTGTGCATAGCGATCTGCAAAGCTCTCGGCAAGACCCTGGACGAGCTTTTCTGGGAGAGGGCGGCTGAAAACATATAAATGAAAGCTGCACTGATCCGGGGATCTTCAGCGGAAGAATGAAATGATCCTGTAAAGGAGCGAGTCGTCAAAATGGGTCCTTACCACGGGAGAACCGTTTACATGGCGGAGGATGAAGCAGACAACGAGAAGTATTGCAAGGACGAAGCAGTAAAGGTTAAAGACGCACTTTGACGGTCTTATTATCCTGAAGGAATACAAAAGATAGAGCAGAAAAGACAGGGCGATCAAAGGCCACAGAGGATGATAATAAAAGGCGGTTCTGATATCGCCCCTTACAACAGACTTTATGGCACGGGAGATCCCGCACAACGGACAGGGGATCCCGAAGATGGATTCTGACGGGCATCTGTAGATGCGGAAATACCATGCAAAAAACAGTATGAGTGCGATCAGCACAAAAAGAAACACAGCCTGCAAAGATGCAGGCTGTTTCTTTTCGGATTCGTTTTTATTACTTTGCATACTTTCCGTCGATGAAGACGATCTCTTCCTCAGCGCCGAATGCTTCGCTTCCGTAAGCCTTCATCATGGCGATGATCCAGTCAACTATCTCCCAGATACCGCAGCCGCCGACGGTTATGAGTTTCAGGATACCAAGTCCGATCTGTCCTCTGACAAATCTGTCTACTCCGAGGCATCCGAGAAACCATGCAAAAAGCCATACATACAGGTGCTTGTTAAACCTTTTTTCCATACTCTCCCTCCTGTTCGAGAAAATGTATTATTTGATTACCGTATTGCATTATATAAGTATTTTTGCGCGGGGTCAACCATAAATTTTCAGCCTCTTAAAGGGGAAGAAACCGCTAAACGCGATTGTATTGTAAACACCGTTATGGTATCATCCTATTTATAAACATTTTCAAAGGGGTAGCAGACATGAGTATTTTGGAAGTTGTAAAATTTGACGGTTTGCGGGGCAGGGATTGGATCGTATACAAGTTCCCCTCGGAAAGCATAGTCTGGGGATCTCCGGTCATCGTCCAGGAGGGTCAGATAGCGATCTTCGTCAAGGGCGGTGAGGTTTTCGATCTGATGTATCCGGGCACATATACCCTGGAATCGGCAAATCTTCCGCTGCTTTCAAAGGTGGTAAACATTCCCTTCGGCGGGAGGTCGCCTTTTTCCGCAGAGATATATTTTGTAAATGTCACCACAAAGCTGGATATTTACTGGGGCACATCCGATCCCATATCCCTCATCGACCCGAAGTATTTTGTGAAACTTCGGATCCGCGCCTTCGGTCAGATGGGACTGAAGCTGGTTGACGGAGGTCTGTTCTTCCGCGAGCTGATCGGCGGAATGGGCAAGGGCGAGGTGATAAAATATGACAAGGTGAAGGAGTTCTACCGTGGTCTTGTCGTGCTCAAGACAAAGTCGATCATTGCGGAGACCATAATAAATGAAAAGATCTCGGCCCTTGAGATCTCGGCCAAACTTGAGGAGATATCCGAAAAGTCAAAGGGAAAGCTTGAGGCCGAATTTGAGAGATTCGGTCTGAGAGTGGCAAATTTCTTTGTTGAATCCATTAACTTTCCCGATGAGGATTTTGAAAAGATCAATTCGATCCTTGAAAACAAGGCCGAGTTTGAGATCATGGGCGACGGAAGATATGTCACGAAACGTTCGTTTGATGTATATCAGAGCGCGGCGGAAAATGAAAACGGTGTTGCAGGTGCTTTTGCCGCGGGAGGTATGGGCATCGGCATGGGGATGAACATGGGTGCAAATATCAATAACCCTGCCTTCAATCCCGTTTATCAGGCGCAGGCTCCCGTAAACAACACGCCGATGGTGAACTGCCCGTCCTGCGGGGCGCTGATCAGAGCCGGACTGAAGTTCTGCAACGAGTGCGGTCAGAAGCTGGTACAGGATCAAAAGACATGTCCGCAGTGTTCGGCTGTGATTCCGGCAAGTGCCAAATTCTGCAATGAATGCGGTTTTGCCTTTGCGGAAAAGATATGCAAATGCGGAGCAAAGATCGAGGCAGGCAAAAAGTTCTGCTCCGAATGCGGAGCTCCCGTAGAATAATACACATCAGTTTTAAGGAGGAAAAGAAATGAGTGAGACAACCTGCCCTGCATGCGGGGCAAACATCGGACCGGGTGAGACGGAGTGCAAGTATTGCGGTGAAAAGATAACCAGAACGGTCACACAGTCAGCCGGATCTGCACAGCAGGCAAACGGAGGGATCAATATCCCCCAGGATGTTGTTGATCAGTTTTATACAGCTCCTGCAGCAGCCATCGATCCTTCCTGGCCGGTAAAGAGCAAGGTCACTGCAGGACTTCTCGCCATCTTTTTAGGAGGTCTGGGTGTTCATAAATTCTATCTCGGGAAGATTGGAATGGGTATACTTTATATCGTATTCTGCTGGACCTATATCCCCGCACTTGTGGGACTGGTCGAGGGGATCATCTATCTGTCCTCAAGTGACGAGAACTTCCAGCTGAAGAATCATGTAAGGATACAATGATCAAAAAAGCGGGAAGGATCATAGCCGTAGTGTACAGGATCGTTGTTTCCGCGATCTTTATCCTTGTCCTGTACAGGTCGTACAGGAAATACGGCTGTTGACAAAGTATGAAGGGAGAAACTGTAGAATATGCGTGATGAAAATGATATTCCTGCAGGCGGCAGCGGAAAAGTGAATCGTATGATCGAGCCTGTTGCGGCATCGATCGTGGGGTTGGGACTGGGAGTCCTGTCTTTGATATTCTGCTGGCTTCCGGTGATAGGTCTTTTGTGCGGGATCATCGGGATCACCGTGGCCTGTGTCGGTTTCATGAAGCAGAGATCGGGCTTTGCAATCGGAGGTCTGATCGCATCGATCGTGGGAACCCTTCTTTCGGTCGGGTTTGCCATAGTCGAGTTCCTGGGTTTTATTCATTTCGTTGACTGATTATTTCCGCCGTTTTTGAGATCCGGCATCTACTGCGGGATTCAAAGACGGCGGCTTCATGTTTATTTCCATGACAAAGAAGATAAAAAATTTTGACCTGAAACAGATAGCGGAGTCCGGACAGTGTTTCCGGATGAAGATGACGGATGAAAGCCACTCTGTGGTCATTGCAAAGGACAGGGTGCTCGAGATCAGACAGACCGGAGGGGACACCTTTGAGTTTGACTGCTCTGAAGCGGAGTTCAACGATATCTGGGTATCTTATTTTGATCTTGATACGGATTACGGCGCGTTTATCGCCGGCATCCCGAAGGAGGATGAGTTCCTTTTGAAGGCGGCCCGTAAAAGCGCCGGGATCAGGATACTGCGTCAGGATCCTTTCGAGATGCTCATCTCTTTTATTATATCCCAGAGAAAGAGCATACCGGCCATCAGGACCTCCGTGGAAAGGCTTTGCAGGCTTTGCGGCAATGAGATCCGGGACGGGTTTTATTCTTTTCCGGAGCCCAAGGCGCTGTCGCAGCTTTCGGAGGTGGATCTGTCCTCCTGTGCGCTGGGCTACAGGACTGAGTATGTGAGGGAGGCGGCATCAAGCGTCTATCGCGGTGATACGGACCCGGAAAAGCTGGCGAAACTTCCCGATGATGAGCTTTTTGAGGCTCTCACTTCGTTGAAGGGTGTGGGCAAAAAGGTGGCAAACTGTGTGATGCTCTTCGGGTTTCACAGGATAGGTGCCTTTCCGGTGGATGTGTGGATGCAGAGGGTCATGGATGAGCATTACGGCGGGAGGTTTCCGGTGGAGAGATACGAGGGGTTTGCCGGTGTGATGCAGCAGTATCTGTTTTTTTACAGGAGAAACCAATGACGATAAATTACCTTTCCGGCAGGGGCAGAACGACGGATCTTGTAAGTATGAAGGGGCTGGCGCCCTATATCAGTATCAGGCCCTTTGCGGAATTTGAAAATATTGTATCCGGGTTTTCAACGAGGCTTGGCGGTGTCAGCGAAGGGATCTATGAGAGCATGAACCTGGCTTTTAACCGCGGTGATGATGAGGAACGGGTGAGAAAAAATTACGAGATCATCGGATTGTCGCTGGGAATCAGGGTTTCTGACATGGTCTATGCCCATCAGACCCATACTTCAAATGTGATGCGTGTGACGGGGGAGCATTGCGGTATGGGGATCATAAAAGAGCGCAGTTTTTCGGAGGTGGACGCCCTTATTACCGATGAACCGGGAGTCTGCCTTGTCACAGGCCACGCCGACTGTCTGCCGCTCTATTTTGTTGACAGGAAAAACAATGCCATCGGCCTTGCGCATGCGGGGTGGCGCGGAACCGCAAAGGACATCGCGGGAAATGTGATCCGCCGGATGTCTGAAGAATTCGGGACAAAGCCGGAGGATCTTACGGCCTTTATCGGACCCGGCATCTGCAGGGATCATTATGAGGTCGGTGATGATGTGGCTTCTCAGTTTGAGGGCAGATACGGTGAAGTGAAGACGGCACGCATATTGAGGAAGCTTCCGGATGCTGCTGACGGGCCAAAGTATCTTTTAAACCTTCACATGGCAAATTATTACAATATAAACGCCGCCGGTGTGGCAATGGAGGACATCTACATGAGCGATGTCTGCACCTTTTGCAATCCGGAGCTTTTCTTTTCCCACCGCTACACAAAAGGACAGCGCGGCGGCATGTGCGCCTTTCTCCAGCTTAAAAGATGACAGGGTGGGACAGGGGACGTTTCTCTGTCCCATTATTATGTTAACTGTGGGACAGGGGACGTTTCTCTGTCCCACCACGTCCCACTGTTGCTTTTTTGCGCATATTTATCTATAATGACTAACTGTTACCGTGTGTTTTTTACGGAGGTTTTTATTATGAAAAGATTTCTCAGGATCCTTGCGGCTGCGGCTTTTCTTGCCGCACTTACGACGACCGGAACGGTCCGGGCTTTTGCACAGCCGGTGGCGGCCGTCAACTACAATTTTGCGGGATATACCATACCTGCAGGCCGCGATCCGATCTTCAGGCTTGATCAGAATGCCATGACTTCACTGCTTTCAAGAAATCCCGACGGTTCCTTTGCGGTTAATGCCGCCGGAAATTTCTCGGCGGACCGTATGGCGGTGACAAATTTCGTCAATTCCCTTGCGGCTCTGTACGAGATCCCCGGCGTGACGAGCCTCAACAGGCAGGCGGAGGTCAATTACCTTGTCAGAGCCATTACTTCGGGTATCTCGGATCCTTCACATACACCGGCCATGACGGTTAATAAAACCGCAGCTGCCATCCCTGTCCCGGCACCGGCTCCCGTTGCCGCACCGGTTACCGCCGATCCTTCCATCGCAGGAGGGACCTATGTGGATGTGAACCTCACAAACCAGCAGCTTGTGTATTTTGTAAACGGCTCCGCATCTCTGGTGTCGGAGATAGTCACGGGGAACACTTCAAAGAATCACGGAACACCGGTGGGTACCTACTCCATCTACGGCAAAGCCACCAACAGGACCCTCAAAGGTCCCGGCTATTCGGCCTTTGTAAAATACTGGATGCCCTTCTACGGCGGCTACGGACTTCATGATGCGAGCTGGCGCGGAGCTTTCGGCGGAAATATTTATAAGACCAACGGATCCCACGGGTGCGTGAACATGCCGCGTGTTACTGCAGAAGCACTTTTTGCGACCGTAAATGTGGGAACTCCGGTCGTGGTGCATTATTAAACCAATGAAACGGATCCTTACCATTCAGGATATATCCTGCATCGGAAGATGTTCACTGACCGTGGCTCTTCCCATAATAAGTGCGTTTGAAATAGAAACGGCCGTTATTCCAACGGCCGTCCTTTCTCAGCATACAGCTTTCGATCATTTCTCCTTCAGGGATCTGACGGAGGAGATACCGGAAATAACTTCCCAGTGGAAAAAGGACAATGAGCATTTTGATGCCATATACACGGGGTATATGGGATCAAAGCATCAGATAGATTTGGTGTCGGATCTTTTTGACGATTTCGGCGAAGGGTCTCTGATCATCGTGGATCCTGCGATGGCGGACAACGGTTCACTCTATGCGGGCTTTCCCGGGGACTTTGCTGAAAGCATGAAAACACTGGTGAAAAAATCAGATGTTATTATTCCGAATCTCACCGAAGGCTGTCTTCTCCTGGGAGAGGAGTACGCCCCGGAGTCCTTCACGGAGGAGAGGGTGAAAAAAATGATGAAGGACTTAAGTGAACTCGGCTGCCGGAAGGTGATCATCACGGGGATCAGCGCAGGAAGGGACAAACTGGGCGCGGCCGGTTTTGATTCGGTCAAGAACGAGTGTTATTTTCATTTCAATGAACGTTTTCTTCAGAATTTCCATGGCACCGGGGATATCTTTTCATCTGTTGTGGCAGGCTCCATGGTGAAGGGCGCCGGTCTTGACAGAGCCGTCAAAAATGCAGTGGATTTCACAAGTCTTTGCATCCGCTATACCATGCACGATCCCGACCGCCGCTGGTACGGAGTAAACTTCGAACCCGCCCTGAAGGAGATCCCGGGGATGATGGAGTGAACTGGACGAGCCTCGCAGGAAGCATATATGTTTTGAGAACAATAAGCCGTCAGTTCTTAGCAAGTCCTAGGCTGATAAACCGTCGAGTACGCTGTCTGAGCGCTTTTTGCGAAGACCCGCGGCGGA
>CAMVDF010000027.1 GCA_947166195.1 uncultured Lachnospiraceae bacterium | reverse complement strand
TTGAAAGCCTGGCTTCCGTATATCGCATGGCAGCAGCACCGTCACCGTCAACAGAACCGAAATTTCCGTGTCCGTCAACCAGAGGATAACGCATGTTCCAGTCCTGAGCCATTGTAACGAGTGAACCATAAATTGAACTGTCTCCATGGGGATGGTATTTACCCATGGTATCACCGACGATACGGGCGCATTTTCTGTGAGGCTTGTCGGGACTGTTACCCAGTTCGATCATGGAATAGAGTACCCTTCTCTGAACAGGCTTCAATCCATCCCTGACATCAGGCAGAGCACGCGAAGCGATAACGCTCATGGCATAGTCGATATAATAAGACTCCATGGTCTTTTGCATATCCACTTCACTTATTCTGTCAAAAACATTGTCTTCCATGTTGATTCCTTTCAATAAAAACTATATATCAAGATTTTTCACAAACTTAGCATTCTGTTCAATGAATTCCCGTCTCGGCTCAACCTTGTCACCCATCAGAGTCTGGAAAGTAACATTGACGGAGGCCTCATCTTCTTCATCCATGACAACCTTCAAAAGAACTCTCTTTTCGGGATCCATGGTCGTCTCCCACAACTGGTCTGCATCCATCTCTCCAAGACCCTTATATCTCTGGATCTTGTTGGACTGATCACGACCCACCTCATTCAGGATTTTGTTCAGCTCATCATCGGAATAGCAGTACCAGGTCTTTTTATTTTTTTCAAGTTTGTAAAGCGGAGGCTGAGCCAGATAAACATGACCCTGCTTGATGAGCTCAGGCATGAATCTGTAAAGGAAAGTCAGCATCAGCGTAGCAATATGAGCCCCGTCAACATCCGCATCCGTCATTATGATGATCTTATTATAACGAAGCTTTGATATATCAAAATCATCATGTATGCCGGTTCCAAAAGCAGTAATCATCGCCTTGATCTCGGCATTTCCATATATCCTGTCAAGTCTTGCCTTTTCTACATTGAGTATCTTTCCGCGCAACGGAAGTATGGCCTGGGTTGCACGGCTTCTTGCCGTCTTTGCGGATCCGCCTGCGGAATCTCCCTCTACTATAAAGATTTCGCAATTCTCCGGGTTTTTATCCGAACAGTCAGCAAGTTTTCCGGGAAGCGAAAGTCCGTCCAGTGCCGATTTCCTCCTGGTCAGATCCCTTGCCTTTCTTGCAGCTTCTCTTGCTCTCTGTGACTGAATGGATTTTTCACAGATGATCTTTGCCACATTGGGATTCTGTTCAAGATAATAAGTGAGCTGCTCGGAAAACAGTGATTCAACCGCAGCACGGGCTTCCGCATTTCCAAGCTTTTGTTTCGTCTGTCCCTCAAACTGCGGATCTTCAATCTTGATGGATACTATGGAGGTCATTCCCTCCCTGATATCCTCACCGGTGAGATTATCCTCACTGTCCTTTAATATCTTGTTGGAACGCGCATAGTCATTAAAGGTTTTTGTAATGGCATTTCTGAAACCGGTCAGATGCATGCCGCCTTCAGGAGTATTTATATTATTTACAAAACTGAGTGAATTTTCATTGTAGGTATCATTGTGCTGCAATGCAACTTCGATATAAATACCGTTTTTGCTTCCTTCACAATAAATGATATCATTATAAAGAGGATTTGATGCCTTGTTCAGATACTGGACAAATTCTTTTATCCCGCCCTCGTAATGATATGCTTCATCTCTTTCTTTTCCCTCTCTTGTATCATGAAGCTCTATACGCAGATTTTTCGTGAGAAAAGCCATCTCACGGAGACGCTGTTTTAATACATTGAAATCAAAATCGGTTGTTTCCCTGAATATCTCTTTGTCAGGAAGAAAAGTTACCTTTGTTCCGTGTTTGTCCGGTTCACATTCTCCGACTACTTTGAGACCGCTTGTAATGGCTCCTCTGGAAAAACTTTCCTCATATATCTTTCCATCCGTATATACATTTACAGTCAGATATTCCGAAAGAGCATTTACGACCGAAGCACCAACCCCGTGAAGTCCTCCGGAAACCTTGTAACCGCCTCCGCCGAATTTTCCTCCGGCATGAAGAATGGTAAAAACTACTTCAACTGCAGGAATACCGGCTTTCTGGTTTATACCTACAGGGATACCTCTTCCATTATCTTCAACAGTAACCGAATTATCTTTGTTGACTGTCACATGTATCGTGTCACATTCTCCTGCAAGTGCTTCATCAACCGAATTATCGACTATCTCATAAACCAGATGATGAAGTCCTCTTGATGAAGTCGTGCCTATATACATTCCCGGTCTTTTTCTGACTGCCTCAAGACCTTCAAGTATCTGTATCTGATCTGCAGTGTATTCCTTTTGACTCATATCCTAAATTTCACCTTTCTGATCTTTTACTTCTATACTTCCGTTTTTAACATTGAAACACTTATCTATCGTAAATCTGTTTTTTATAAAATCATCAAGTCCGGTACAGGTTATGATAGTCTGAATATTTCTGATGGATGAAAGCAGAAAATTCTGACGATTGCTGTCAAGTTCCGAAAGAACATCATCCAAAAGAAGGATAGGAGTGTCTCCTATGTTCATTTTCACAAATTCAACTTCCGAAAGCTTCAACGCAAGTGCTGCAGTTCTTTGCTGTCCCTGTGATCCGAATACTCTGATGTCCATATCGTTGATGAAAAATTTCAGATCATCCCTGTGAGGACCTGCCGAGGTAGTCTTGTAAATAAGATCTTTTTCCTTGTTCTTTTTTAATCTGTATTCATATTCTTCATCGCTGCAGTCCATGTCATAAATAACTTCAAATTTGTCATCCCTGCCGCTTATATCACTGTTTACCTTTTTCATTACGGGACAAAGATCTTTTATGAACTGTTTTCTTCTCTTTATTACCTTCGTCCCATAAAATACAAGCTGTTCATCCCATACATCGATGGTATCGCTTATTTCCTTCATTTTTCCCATCGACTTCAACAGCTTGTTTCTTTGCCCGACTATCTTATTATAATTTGTCAGATCATACAGATAGCTTTTGTCCAGCTGGCACAACTGCATATCCATGAATCGTCTTCGTAGTGCCGGACCGCTTTTAATGATGCCCAGATCTTCCGGAGAAAAAATAACGATATTTACAAGGCCCATCAGTTCGGCAGCTCTTTTTAAGGGCTGTCCGTTAACAGATACGGATTTCTTTTTTTTGCTCCGAAGCTGCATATTTACCTTTTGTTCGACACCGTTTTTTTTATAAACAGCTCTTATAAATGCATCTTCTTTTCCAAATCCTACAATTTCTCCGTCTTTGCTTCCTCTATGACTTTTTGTTGTACCTGAAAGAAAAACTGCTTCAAGTATATTAGTTTTTCCCTGGGCATTATCGCCATATATTATATTTGTCTTTTCATCAAATATTATTTCCTGTTTATCATAATTCCGGTAATTTTCTATCTCAATGCTTTTAATGATCATTTGATTATCTTTATTGTCTTTCCGGAAAAAGAAACTATATCTCCGTCCCTGAGTTTTTTTCCTCTTCTGTATTCAGCTTCTCCGTTGACCATTACATTTCCACTCAAAATGTCTTCTTTTGCATCAGCACCGGTTTCGGAAAGACCGGCAGCTTTCAAAAGCTGTCCAAGTTTAATAAATTCATCCGTACTTCTGAGTTTGAATTCTTCTGTCATATTCACGACACCGTTGCAAAATTAACGGGAAGAACAAGATAAATATATCTCCCTCCATCATCTTTTATAAAGCAGGGAGCCTTTGAATTCATAAAATACATGGATATTTTTTCATCTTCTATAACACGAAGAGCATCCAGTATAAATTTTGGATTAAACCCTATCATCAGATCAAAGCCTTCTTTTTCTATCGATATATCTTCATTTAAGGAACCGATGGTGGAATTGATTTTTATCTCAAGGAGATCCTGGGATATTGAAAAAATAACCGGCTTTTTGTCATTTTCTTTTACCAGAAGGATTGCTCTTTCAATGGAATCCATCAGATCCTTCTTTTCTATGACCATCTTTGTCTCATATTCATCAGACATCATCCTGTCAATATCAAAATATTCTCCTTCGATCAGTCTTGTAGTCACTATAGTGTTGTCAAATTCGAACACGGCATTATTGTCCGTAAAGAATATATCAACTGTTCTTTCTATCTCACCCGACAGTATCTTTTCTATCTCACTTAATGTTTTTCCGGGAACTATAACCTTTCTGTCAGGATAGGACTGTCTAAGTTCTATATTTCTGATGGATATTCTGTGACCGTCAAGTGATACTATCTTCATGGTATCACCCTTTATTTCAAAAAGTTCACCGGTCATTATCTTATTATTTTCATTGTCGGCAGTAGAAAAAATAGTCTGGCGTATAACTTCCTTCAGTGTGTATTGAGAAATAGTTATATAATCATTCTTTTCTATATCATCAGGATAAGGAAAATCATCACCTGATCTTCCAACAAGGTTAAACTTGGAATTTTCACAGGTAAGCTTCGTCATGAAGTTCTCATCTGTTTCCATACGAACAGTATTATCAGGAAGCTTTCTTACTATATCAGATATAAGCTTTGCATCTATTGCAACAACACCTTCCTCTTCAATATTACCGGGTATGATCGTATCTATCCCAAGCTCGGTATCATTGGAAGTCAGAGTTATCACTCCGTTATAGGCAGTGATAAGGATACACTGAAGAATAGTCATGGTAGTTTTTGAAGGAATGGCCTTATTAACAATATTTACTCCCTTTACCAGATCATTTTTTGAACAGGTTATCTTCATAACTGGTCTCCTTGTGAAATATAAATACAATACTTTAAATATATAGTATTAGTAGTAGGGGCTGTTGATTTGTTAAAACATTAAATATTCCGCTCAGTTAAGCCATTTTCTTTAATGATAAGTTGTTGAAAATGTTTTAAAAACTGTGGATTATTATATATTTATTTTTTTGTAAGTCTTCTTTTTAATTCCTCTATTTCAGAAGCAGTGTTGGAATTGTTACTAATTTCATTTGTTATCTTTGATATACTGCTTATAACTGTTGAATGGTCTCTGTTTCCAACAGCTCTTCCTATCATCTGCTGCGAATTATCCGTAAGTGTTCTGCAAAGATATGTTGCTATCTGTCTGGGATGAGCTATATCCTGGCTTCTTTTTGATGAATTGATATCTTCCCTGGTAACACTATAATAAGAACAAACTTCATTTATGATATCTTCCATCGAAAGTTTGCGATCATTACTTTCATTAATAAAGTCACCGATATTTCTTTTTACAACATCAATGGTGAGGTTATTATTTCTTGATATGAGCTTCAGTTTGTTTGTTGCTCCAGTAAGTTCACGGATATTTGATCTGATGTTGCTTGCAATATAATCAATGACATCATCATTAACATCCATTCCGTTATGTTCAAAACTCTGGCGAAGGATAGCTGCTCTTGTTTCGTAATCCGGAGGTTTGATATCAGCTATCATTCCCATATCAAACCTTGAAGTCAGTCTCTGTTCAAGAGTCTTTAATTCCTTTGGAGGCTTATCTGATGAAATGATGATGGCCTTGTTTGCTGTGTGAAGTTCATTAAAAGTATGAAAGAACTCTTCCTGGGTACTTTCTTTGTCCTGTATGAACTGTATGTCATCCAGCAAAAGAACATCAAGGTTTCTGTATTTTTTTCTGAACGAATCCATTGCCTGACTTCCTGTTTTTATTGACAGTATCAGGTTGTTGGTAAATTTTTCCGATGTTACATAAAGTACCTTTTTTGTAGGATCTTTTGACAGGATGCTGTGGCCTATGGCATGCATCAGATGAGTCTTTCCCACTCCGGGTCCACCATATAAAAAAAGAGGATTATAATCATGTCCCGGATTTTCTGCTACGGCAACAGCGGCAGAATGTGCAAATTCATTATTTTTCCCGACTACAAAGTTTTCAAAAGTATATTCACTTTTCAGATCTGCAGATATCGTATATTCCTGTTTTATCTCATTTTTTTCTGAAACAGCTTCTGCATCGGAATTTTTTCTTACTATAAATACTACTTCATATTCCCGTCCCGTATATTCCTCAATGGCTACACTCAGCATCTGCATGTATTTCTTATTATAATAATCGATGCCAATGCTGTTTTCCTGGTCGAAGGGGATGATAATAAAAACGTTTTCATCTGATATCTTTTTAATGACCAGTGGTTTGATGAAAGTTTTGAAGGCTGCATCGGAAATACCGAATTCAACTTTCAGATTGTCTTTTATATTTTCCCAATCGGCAATGAGATCCTGCATTTTTTTAGTATTTCTCCAATATTTTGACATTCAAATCCACAAAACATCATACCGCAACTTCTTTTTTTTTGCAAATTTTAACCATTTATCCACAATCCTATTGTTGATAATGTTGTTTAGTTTACATATTCATTAAAAATAAAAAAATCACATAAGATTTCCACAAAATTATCCTTTGTGTATTTTAATAATTTCAACTGATATCTTTTGCATAATATGAGGAAATGTATTTTTTTCGGTCCAAAATCAACATATATATCAACATTTTTTCCACAATTTGTGGATATATTTATGTTTACTGTAACTTTTTCTTGACTGAAAAATACTCTTAATATACAATAATCATCAGCGTTTTTTCTTAGAGAAGGCTGGATTTTTAAATAATATAAGGAGGAAATGACCATGTGGATGACATATCAGCCCAAAAAAAGGCAGAGATCAAAAGTGCACGGATTCAGGGCAAGAATGAAAACAGCCGGCGGACGTAAGGTGCTTGCTGCCAGGAGAGCAAAAGGAAGAGCAAAGCTTACAGTATAGACCGCACATTGTGTGGTCTTATTTTTCGGATGAAAAAGACAATAAGTCTTAGAAATTATTTACAGTTCAAGGCAGTTTATAACGAAAGAAAAGCAAAAAGCGATAACTATATCACAGTCTTTATCAGAAAAAACGATCTTGATATAAACCGCCTTGGTATTTCCGTCAGCAAAAAAGTTGGGAACAGTGTCGCAAGACACAGGCTGACGCGGTTGATAAGAGAAAGTTACAGACTGCATGAGGATGAGTTCAATAGTGGTTTGGACATAGTAGTCGTTGGAAAAGCAGGCGCCAATCCAAAAAAGGATGAAGATAATTATCCTGTTAAGTGTATGGATATTGAAAGATCCTTATTAAAGCTTGCAAGATATCACAAGATCCTGATATGAAAAAAATACTGATCGCTTTTATAAATCTCTATAAAAAGTATATATCTCCCTTCAAGGGAACAAGATGCCCTTATTATCCATCCTGTTCTGATTTTGCCGTTGAGGCTATAAACAGGTATGGATCATTTAAGGGATCTTTTATTGCTTTTTGGAGGATAATAAGATGCAATCCGTTTTCAAAAGGGGGAATAGATCCCGTAGATGACAGGATATTTTCACGGTATCTGAATGTTTTATCTAACAGTAGTAAAATTTGAACTATCATTTGATATTTGAGGGAGGTTGAATTTGATTTATGGAGTTATGCTGACTCAGGACAACGGAAAGATCCTGGGTCCGGTGGCAAAGCTTCTGGGATATGTACTTAATTTTATTTTTAATATACTTAATAAAATAGGTATCCCGAATGTAGGTCTTGCCATCATTATCTTTACTATATTCATTTACATAGCGCTTCTTCCTCTCACCATAAAACAACAGAAGTTTTCAAAGCTTTCGGCTATAATGGGACCGGAACTGAATGCGGTGAGAGAAAAGTACAAGGGAAAGACAGATCAGATTTCCATGCAGAAGCAGAATGAGGAGATGAACCTTGTTTATAAAAAGTATGGTGTATCTCCTACGGGTAGTTGTGTGCAGCTGATCATCCAGATGCCTATTCTTTTTGCTCTTTACAGGGTTATCAACAATATTCCTGCCTATGTTGATGTTGTCAGAGAGCCTCTTGAAAAGCTTGCTGAGCAGATATTGAACACTGCCGGAGGTTCTGATTTCATAGCAGGTCTTACTACAGCTACAAAATATTTTTCAAAGCTAGATTTTACACTCACAAATTCAATAATAGATGTTTTGAACAGAGCAAGTACTGATGAGTGGGATTCTATAATAGCTCAGTTTCCAAATCTGACATATTTTAATGAAGCACGTGCGGATTTTGTTCATTATAATCTGTTTTTGGGACTGAATATATCTGATTCACCTTCATTCATCATAAAGAATGCTTTTGCAAATGGTGAATGGCTGCTTGTCATAGGTGCTCTGATGATACCGGTACTTTCTGCCGTGACTCAGTGGATCAACTTCCTTTTCATGCCTCAGTCAAACGCTGCCGGATCTGACAATGCAATGGCTCAGTCGATGAAATCCATGAATCTGATGATGCCTATAATGTCTGCGGTGTTCTGTTTTTCTTTTCCCTGCGGTCTTGGAATTTACTGGATTGCCGGTGCAGTGATACGTTCTATCGAACAGGTCATCATAAACAAGCACATTGACAAGATGGATTATGAAAAGATAGTCGAAAAGAATAAAGAAAAATATGAGAAGCAAAAAGGAAAGATAAAGGAAAATGAAAAGAGGATCGCAGAAATAGCTGCATCTTCGACAAGGAATATATCAAAGGGTGCCGGAAAGGATCTGAGCAAGATTGAATCCACATACAACAGCAATCCAAAACCCGGAGGAATAGCTGCAAAGGCAAATATGGTAAAAGAATATAATGAAAGAAACAGTAAATAAGTAATATCAGTATTTGGAGGATATATAAATGGAATTTCAGGAATTTTGCGGAAAAACTATAGAAGATGCCATAACAGAGGCATGTACAAAGTTTACGGTTACCAGCAGCAGACTTGAGTATGAAGTTGTTGACAAGGGCAATTCCGGTTTTCTGGGTATAAACAGTAAGCCTGCACTTATCAGGGCAAGGATCAAAGAGGAGAGTGAAAACTCTGTAACGGAAGAGACAGTTCAGTCACAGGTAAAAGAAGAAACAGTTGAAGAAAAGATCAATGAGTCTGAAGCTGTTTCCGAAAAAAAAGAGGAAGTTCCCTCTGATCTTGATGAGGCAAAGTATGAAAAGATAATAAAGGATTTTCTGAATGATGTTTTCAAGGCAATGGAGATCCAGGCAGATGTGAAGCTTTCTTTCAATAAGGCAGAGGGCAGTATTGATATTGATCTTGAAGGACCGGATATGGGAGTACTCATAGGAAAGAGAGGGCAGACACTGGATTCTCTCCAGTACCTTTTGAGTCTTGTAGTAAACAAAAACAGTTCTGATTATATCAGGATAAAGGTTGATACCGAAAACTACAGAAAGAGAAGAAAGGATACTCTCGAAAACCTTGCAAAGAATCTTTCCTTCAAGGTTAAAAGAACCAGACGTCCGGTTTCTTTGGAGCCCATGAATCCCTATGAGAGAAGGATCATCCATTCAGCTTTGCAGAATGACAGATATGTGACCACTCATTCAGAAGGGGAAGAGCCTTTCAGGAGAGTAGTCATTACATTAAAGAGATAATCTGTTTTGATGGAAAATGATACCATTGCTGCTATCGCTACACCGGTCGGCAACTCCGGACTTGGTGTCATCAGGATAAGCGGAGCAGAAGCTGTAAAAACAGCAGACAGGATAATAAGATCAAGGTCGGGTTCCGGCCTTGATCTTTGTAAAAAGCCGACGCACACTGCAAGTTACGGCTTTGTTTATGATGGGGATGAATGTATCGACGAGGTAATGGTCCTCATATTTTTGTCTCCAAAAAGTTATACCCGGGAAAATGTAGTGGAAATCTCCTGTCATGGGGGTATGTATGTTCTCGGAAAGGTTCTCTCCGTTGTATTGAAAAACGGTGCAAGACTTGCACAACCGGGAGAATTTACCAAAAGGGCTTTCTTAAACGGAAGGATAGATCTGACCGAAGCGGAAGCCGTCATGGATATCATCTCGTCCGAAAATGAGTTTTCCAGAAAAAATTCGATCAGCCAGCTTAAGGGAAGTGTAAAGGATCTCATACTTGATCTCAGAGAAAAGCTTCTTTCAGAATGTGCATTGATAGAAGCGGCTCTTGATGATCCGGAGCATTATGATCTTTCGGATCATATGGATATTCTTCACCGCAAAATTGTAGAAATGATAAATGATGCAGATAAGCTCATCTCATCATCAAAAGATGTCAGGTTTTTGAAGGAAGGTATAAGGGTAGCCATTACCGGAAGAACAAATGCCGGAAAATCCTCGCTGCTTAATATGCTCACCGGATATGACAGGGCAATAGTAACGGATGAAGAGGGAACAACCAGGGATGTGATAGAAGAAAAGATATCCCTTGACGGACTGACACTTTATCTTTTTGATACAGCCGGGATCAGGCGGTCTGACAATGAAGCAGAAAATCTCGGCATAGAAAAAGCATATCAGTATCTGGAAAGAGCCGATCTTATATTATTTATGATAGATTCATCCAGAGAACTCGATGAAAATGATCTTGGGATATTTGAGATAATAAAAGAAAAGCAGGCGATAGTTCTGTTGAACAAAAGCGATCTGAAAGCCGTTACTGATATTAATACGGTAAAAAGACATACCGACAGAAAGATACTTTGCATTTCCGTGAAGGAAAATGACGGTATTAACGAACTTAAAGACAGTATCAGAGAATTATTCAATGAAGGAAAAATATCTGATAATAATATGATATATCTGACAAATGAACGGCAGCTTGATGCTTTCACCCGTGCAAGAGACAGCCTTTTGCTCGTTAAGGAAGGTATTGAAAAGGGTTATACGGAAGATGTTTTGACTGTGGATATCATGGATGCCTACGGACATCTTGGCAGTGTGATAGGACAGTCTACCGAAGATGACCTGGCAGACAGGATATTTGAAGATTTTTGTATGGGTAAATGAGATGGAAATAAATGATTATGAAGTAGCGGTCATAGGAGCAGGACATGCCGGATGTGAGGCAGCGCTTGCCTCGGCCAGACTGAATAAAAGAACGATCTGCTTCACAGTGAGCATAAACAGTATTGCCCTGATGCCATGCAATCCAAACATTGGCGGTAGTTCAAAAGGACATCTGGTCAGGGAACTGGATGCTCTCGGCGGAGAAATGGGAAAAAATATCGACCGTACTTTTATACAGTCAAAAATGCTCAACGTTTCAAAAGGTCCGGCAGTCCATTCACTTCGAGCTCAGGCAGACAAGGATTCCTATTCTGCTTCGATGAGACAGGTTCTGCAGAAAACAGAAAACCTTGATATCAAACAGGCAGAGGTAACTGATCTAATAACCGATGAGAATAATAAATCTGTAACAGGTGTCAGGATAGCTACCGGGATTATTTACCATGTTAAAGCTGTTATCATCTGCACGGGAGTTTATCTGAAGGCCAGATGTCTTTGCGGGGAAAATATAACATATACCGGTCCAAATGGACTCATGGCTGCAAATTCCTTTAGTTCCTCCCTGATAGAGCATGGTATAAAGATTCACAGGTTCAAAACCGGTACACCTGCAAGGATCTCCCGTGATTCCATAGATTTTTCAAAAATGGAACCACAGTATGGTGATGAAAGGGTAGTTCCATTTTCCTTTTCAACTGACCCCGACAGTATTCAAAAAGACCAGGTGAACTGTTATCTGACATATACCAATGAAAAGACCCATCAGATCATCAGGGAAAATCTTGACAGGTCTCCGATCTATGCGGGAGTCATTGAAGGTACTGGTCCGAGGTACTGTCCGTCGATCGAAGACAAGGTGGTAAAATTTTCCGATAAGGACAGACATCAGGTTTTTCTCGAACCTGAAGGATTAAATACGGATGAGTGGTATATTGACGGTATGAGTTCATCCATGCCGGAGGATGTACAGATCAGGATGTACCGGAGTGTTCCCGGGCTTGAAAACTGCAAAATTGTAAGAAATGCTTATGCGATCGAATATGACTGTGTCCCCGGTATGCAGTTAAAAAATTCTCTGGAGTTCAAGGAGATTCGGGGTCTCTTTTCTGCGGGTCAGGCCAACGGAAGTTCCGGATATGAGGAAGCTGCAGCCCAGGGTCTGATCGCCGGGATCAATGCATCAAGATTTATAGATGATCTTCCTGCAATAACCATAGACCGGTCGGAAGGATATATAGGTGTATTGATAGATGATCTGACTACAAAGGAAAGTTTTGAACCATACAGGATGATGACAAGCCGGGCCGAGTACCGTCTGCTGCTCAGACAGGATAATGCAGATCTTCGTCTTCGGGAAAAGGGATATGAAGCCGGTCTGATCTCGGAGGAAGAGATAGAAAAGCTTCGCTTAAAGAGAAAACGTATAGCAGAAGAAATTGCAAGACTGAAAAAGGTCATTGTTAAACCTTCTGAAACACTTGATCATATCCTTTCATCAAATAACAGTACACCGGTTGCTACAGGTATTTCTCTGGAGGAGCTGATCAAAAGACCTGAGCTTTCATATGAAAAAACAGTTGATATCGATCCTGAAAGACCGGATCTTTCGGAAGATATTAAAGAACAGGTTAATATCGATATCAAATATGCCGGATATATTGAACGGGAAAAGAAACAGGTTGAACAGTTCAAAAAGCTTGAAAAAAAACTGATACCTGCCGGTATTGATTATGATGATATAAAAAGCCTTCGGATAGAAGCCAGACAGAAACTCAAAAATTTTTTGCCTGAATCAGTCGGACAGGCATCAAGGATCCAGGGTGTTTCACCTGCAGATATCCAGGTACTTCTGGTTTATCTGAGAACAAAAGGAATCTGATATGTCGTTGATAACAGATGTTTTAACTTATCTGAATATAGATTTTGATGAGGAAATAACAGAAAAGGTTTTTGATTTCTATCAACTTCTTGTTGAAAGGAACAAGGTTATGAACCTGACTTCAATAACAGATCATGATGATTTTGTTATAAAGCATCTTTGTGACTCTCTGCTTTCCTGCAGGATTTATGGATTTAATAAAGGATCATTGATCGATGTCGGGACCGGTGCGGGATTTCCGGGCATACCCTTAAAGATATTTTTTCCTTCTCTTGAAATAGTTCTTCTCGACAGTCTGAACAAAAGACTTCTTTTTCTTGATGAGGTTATTGAAAAACTTGATTTGAAGAATATCCATACAGTTCATGGCAGGGCTGAAGATCTTGGAAAGGATCCTTCTTTCAGAGAAAAATTTGATATTGGTGTTTCGCGTGCAGTTGCTCCTCTGAATGTTCTTTCTGAACTGACACTTCCATTTATCAAAAAAGGTGGGGAGTTTATCTATTACAAAAGCAGTGATATTGATGATGAATTGTCATCATCGAAGAAGGCTTTTGATGTTTTGGGTGGTTCAGTACCGTCTGTTTTTAATGTTCCGCTTTTTGAGACCGGGATAATCAGAAAGTTCGTCGTTGTGGATAAAACATCCTCTACTCCGAAAATGTATCCGAGAAAAGCGGGTACTCCTTCAAAGAATCCGATTATCTAATATTATTTTAGGATAAATCATATTTTCTATTTGTAGTTTTTCCCGGCCATATATCTTCTGTTTCACATTTTGGTTAACCACAAGATTGTATTTTTTGTTTCACGGATTTTTACAAATAGATGTATGATAATGTTTCACGTGAAACAATATATAGTGGCAGGTTAAATTTTTGAGAAAAATGTTTCACGGGAAACATCAAGATATTGTGTTTTGATTATCAGTCATAATAAAGAATAAGAGATTTCAATTTTGAGGGTTTAGTGATACAATACAATACCGTGAATATTTTCTGATGAATAAAACAGATCAAGGAGTTTTTATTATGGGAAGGATCATTTCGATAGCAAATCAGAAGGGTGGAGTCGGAAAGTCAACTACGGCTATCAATCTTTCAGCTGCACTTGCAGAAAAAGGAAAAAAAGTTTTGGTTGTGGACTCGGATCCACAAGGAAATACCACCAGCGGTTTGGGCATAGATAAAAATGAGATGGAAAATACGATATATGATGTCTATCTTGGAAACGACACCATCAGTAAATGTATCGTAAAAACTGATCATGAAAATCTGGATCTGCTGCCTTCAAATGTTAATTTTGCTGCGGCAGAGATAGAACTTATAGGAGTGGAGAAAAAGGAATTTATCCTGAAGAATGAGATCGATTATGTGAAGGGAAGTTATGATTATATAATAATCGACTGTCCTCCTTCTCTGAGTCTGCTGACAGTTAATGCTCTGGCATCGGCTGATACGGTTCTGGTTCCTGTTCAATGTGAATATTATGCTTTGGAGGGATTGTCCCAGCTGATACATACTATCAATCTGGTAAAAGAGAGACTGAACCCCGAGCTCGAGATGGAAGGAGTAGTCTTTACGATGTATGATTCCAGAACAAATCTTTCTGCCCAGGTTGTTGAGAATGTAAAGGAGAATCTGGAGGAGAGAGTATTTGATACTCTGATCCCGAGAAACATCAGACTGGCTGAGGCTCCCAGTTACGGGCAGCCGATCACGGCATATGATCCAAAGTCAGCAGGAGCGGAAAGCTACAGAAAACTTGCGGATGAAATAATCCGGAATGTCTACAGATAAGGAAGGGAATAAAAAATGGCTTCAAAAAGAGGATTGGGAAAAGGAATAGATTCGATCATACCAAAGGGCGGAGTAATAAAGACTGCTCCTTCTGCAGATGATATTTCTGTTGAGGGAAAGGTTGTCAATATCAAGATAACCAAGGTTGAACGTGACAAGTCCCAGCCCAGAAAAGATTTTGATGAGGATAAACTGAATGAACTGGCTGATTCCATAAAAGAGCATGGGATCTTTCAGCCGCTGCTGGTCAGAAAGAAGGACGATTATTATGAGATAATCGCCGGTGAAAGAAGATGGAGAGCGGCAAAGATAGCAGGACTTACTGAGGTGCCCTGCATAGTAAATGAATATACTGAGCAGGAAAGATCCATGATCCAGCTTTTGGAGAATCTTCAGAGAGAGGGTTTGAACCCTATCGAAGAAGCACTGGCATTCAGGGATCTGATCGAAAAGTATAATCTGAAGCAGGATGAGCTTGCCGAAAAAATTGGGAAGGACCGTACCACTATCTCAAATACCATGAGACTTCTCAATCTGTCAGAGGAAGTCCAGCAGATGATCATCGAAGAGAAGATTTCCCCCGGACATGCGAGGCCCCTGCTTTCCATAGCAGATGAAAAAGACCAGATCGAAATGGCACAGAGGGTATTTGATGAAAATCTTTCCGTGAGGGCTACGGAAAAAGAGATAAAGGCGTTAAACAAGCCAAAGAAGCAAAAGAAGCTGACACCGGAGGCGTTGAATCTGATATATAGAAAGCTTGAGGATGATGTCAGGGAAAAGCTTGGAGCAAAGGTTAACATAATACCAAAGGATGAGAAGAAGGGTAAGCTGGAAATAGAGTATTTCTCCCAGAGTGAGCTGGAGGAGATAGTCAACAAGATCACGGGAAAGGTTAATAAATGAACAGCGAGATTTTAACGGATATGGGTCTTGGGGATGTGGATGTTTTTTATCTGTACATCACAGTATTATCTATCACCCTGATACTCCTTGTAACAACAGTGATCCTTTTCATTTATGTTGTAAATCTGAAAAAAAGACTTTCCAGATTTATGAGCGGAAGAAATGCTGCAAGTCTTGAGGAGGAGATAGGCGGGATCTTTCGTGATATAAGTATGCTCAAGGAGCATGATCTGAAATTCAGATCGGATATCAGGGAGATCAAGGCAAATCTTTTGGAATGCTATCAAAAGGTGGGAGTTGTAAAATATGATGCCTTTCGCGAGATGGGAGGTCAGCTTTCATTTTCGATAGCTCTCCTTGACAAGCAGGACAACGGGTTCATCCTGAATTCGGTTCATTCCGCAAATGGATGTTATACCTATACAAAGGAGATACAGAACGGTGTATCCTACATCGATCTTGCAGAAGAAGAAAGGGAAGCTTTGAGCCGTGCCATGAGAGTAGGTGAATCTGCCGGAAGTGCACAGGGAAGCTACAGGAAGGAAGCACCTGCTGCAGAGCCGTCATATCAGGATATGCGTGTGCAGCGGCAGGGTATGCAGGTACCGGAGGATGACGCTCCCGAAGGTTTCAGAGCAGGAGATATTTATCAGGGTATGGGATATGATATCCCTGAAAGATCGTATTCATCAAGACAGGATGCCATGCATGGCGGCGGAGCCGCATATGGCGGGGAGCAGATGTATTATGGTAATGTGGGCCCAAATAATGACGGCCGGGATGATGAGTAGATGCATAAATTTTTGAGAGCCGCCGGCTTTGCCAATATAAATAAGAGAAGCGAATTAAAAAATATCCTGAAAAACGTGCTGAAAAATCCTGATGAAAAGCAGTATGTCACCATGAAGGATGACAGTATTGCAGTTGAATACAGAAGAGATTTTTCGGACAGCGTCGGTATAGCGGTATGTGGTGAGTTTTCCGATGATGCGGAATTTGATTATGAGTTTTATTATCCGTATTTCAGGGGAGATTTCTTAAGTTCGCATGCGGAAGTTGATCTTGAAAGACATCTTGAAAAAGAGACCTATGCCGGAGTATTTGATGACGGAAGGATCGGGATCTCTATCATTTTTTTCCTCCAGAACAGGCTGGATTATCTCAAGGCATCCATGAAGAAAGAATTCAGTACTCTCAGAACGGATGTGAATCTTTCCGCTCTTGCAATATCGGGAAGCATTATGCTTCCGATAAAAAAAGATCAAAAGCAGATCCAGAACTATAAGAAGGATATCATCAACCGGAATAACCTGATAAATGCTGCGCGTCAGGGTGATGAGGAAGCCATGGAGACACTGACGCTCGAGGATATTGATACCTACACTGCCATATCAAGAAAGATACTTGATGAAGATGTATTTTCTCTGGTGGATACATATCTCATGCCATACGGGATAGAAAGCGATATCTATTCGATCCTGGGTGAGATCCTGAATGTTTGGAGAGAACGTAACAGTTTGACAAATGAAAGTATTTATATTATAACATTGAACTGTAATGACCTCGTGCTGGAAGTCTGTATCAACAAAAAGGACCTTGTGGGTGAGCCCGCAAAAGGGAGAAGATTCAAGGGCACGATATGGCTTCAGGGGATGGTGGATTTTTCGGTCGTCAATCCTCCGAGGTAAGGGTGTACTGCAAAGGGAAACAAGAAAATTACAGATAAATGTCTACGTAGCTCAGTAGGATAGAGCGACCGCCTCCTAAGCGGTAGGTCGGAGGTTCGAATCCTCTCGTGGACGCTTTGAGGAGCCGGTCAGGGCTCCTCTTTGTTTTAGCGATATTTTATAGTCATACCCTCACGATGTTTTGCTTGTGGGAGATGTCAGTGGGATGAAACTCCTTTCAACTTCAGGGACTATTGCCTTGGTAAGTTCTATGATTTCAGGATTTTTGATATAATGAAAAAATGAAGGAGGCACCTGCTATGAGCAGTCTGAAAGGAAAAGAGTATAAAAGATTTGAAGATATAAAACATATTCGCGAAGATGGAAGTGAATATTGGAGTGCCAGAGAGCTTGCTCCGGCTTTGGAATATACTCAATGGAGGAATTTTGAAAACGTTATCAAGCGTGCCATGATTGCTTGTGAAAACAGTGGACATAGTATTCTTGACGATTTTGCTGAGGTTAGCAAAATCGTAGAGGCCGGTGCCACATCAAAACCCAAAAAGGATTATGAGCT
>CAMVDF010000026.1 GCA_947166195.1 uncultured Lachnospiraceae bacterium | reverse complement strand
TAATACATTAAGAGTTTTTTTCTACCGTTCCGTGTCCACTTTTAGTGTAGCATCACACCGTAAATAAATGATGTATATCTGTTTTCACTTGTTAAGATTGCTTCACCTGTCATTCGGTTTCTACTCCCCGGATCTTTTTCGGTCAGATACAGTATCCCTTTGCATACTATTTTACAATCATCGTGATAGTATAGCAACATTGAGGAATACGTACTAAAGGGCAGGTTTTATTATTTTTCTGACATATAAACCACAAATTCTTCAAACAACGGGAGTGTGAATTCCACATATCCGTGTGTGCTCCCGTCCAGTATTCCGCGTTTCACAAGCCGGTCCCGGTACACGCTGTATTCATTATCGGACAAGCCGGACAGCTCTTTTATCTCTTTTGCTTTTCCTCTTTCCGATCTCGCTACTCCGTAAGCCAGTTTTTTGTCACCCTCCGACATTTCGGACCATATCTTTTCATAAACATAGTCCTCCAGATATTGTTTGAACTGCGGAAGGGCTTTATTATACTCTCCGTCATTTTTCCATGTGAAGTGCCCCAGAACCTGAAATGCAAACGGATACCCTTTTGTGATCTTTGCCATCTTCATGGCAGTTTCCGGATCCGTGTTAAATAGAGTCAGGGGGACGGTTCTACTGACTCACGCTTGAATTTTGTACGATATTATCGTATTATTGTTATGATATTATCGTATTCGGAGGTGTATCATGTCAAAAACCATGTCTGAACGTGGTATGAAGGAAGTTTTTTCAGATAACATCCGGGTGTATATGGAAGAAAAGAATAAGACAAGGAAAGAGCTGTGTCGGGATCTCGATATAAAGTACACTACTTTCTGTGATTGGATTAATGCCAGAACTCTGCCCGGTCCGTTACAAATCAGAAAGCTTGAAGACTATTTTAGTTTAAAGACCGGAGAACTGTTTGTCACGGCTGACAAGGACAAAGTGAAAGAACAGCAGCTGTCCCGTTTAGCCTCCTACGACAGGAAAGTGAGGAATCTTGATATGCGCATATTGGACGATCTGACTGATGAACAGGTCAAAGAGCTTTTGGACTCGGGCTTCATTTTTTCACACAGGCGGCTCGAAGATTACATTGACGAATCAGGCAAAGCTCTTAAGTTATCCGGTGAAATGGATTGGGGCGATCCTGTGGGAGCTGAACTATGGTAGAGCAGGGCGATATCCTGAAGATCGAAGGAATAAGATTCAAAAAAACAGTTGTTGTCAGTAAGGATACCTACAATAAAACCGGAGTCGTCATAGTCTGTCCGATCGTATCCGAAGATCCGGACTGTACTCTCAAGCTTCGTATCAATGAAAACGAATATGTGATCTGTGACAATGTCAAAGTCATGGATCTGAATGTCAGGCGCTTTAACCCGGTCGGAAGGGTCTCATATCCTGAGCTTATACGGATCAGCGATATGATACAGTCAATCTTTGACTATTATTGACTCCGACTCTTCTGTCAATCCGGTATCACCAGTCCTCCGGTGCGGGCCTTGACTGCAAGCTCGAGCCTTGAACGGAAGCCTGTTTTCTGGATCATGCTTGTGATATGCATCTTTACCGTTCTTTCGGAAATGTCGAATTTCTCAGCTATCTCCTTGTTCGAACAGCCATCCACCAGCTCCCGCAGGATCTGTGTTTCTCTTTCGGTAAACTCTGTTGAAAGCGCATTGCCGAGATTTACCACGGGTGCGTTTTCGGGATATATGCTCTCTCCGTCGAGAGTCCTCCTGATCAGGTCTATGATGGGCTGCTCCTGGACCTCCTTGTACCAGAAGCTTTCCACTCCAGTTTCCTTTGCTCTTTCCATGTAGGATACCTCCGGCATGGAGGTCACCATGATCACCTTTGTTTCAGGCCGTATATCCTTGATCCTTTTTGCGGCAGAAAGGCCGTTCATGCCCTCTGTCATCACGATATCAAGGATCACGAGATCAGCGTACTTATTACGCGCAAAGTCTACGGCTTCCTCGGCAGATGGAAAAGACCCGGCAAGCTCCAGGTCTTCCGCTTCTTCTATGGCTTTTTCAAACACCTGCCGGGACATCAGAAAATCGTCGGCGATCAAAACTCTCTTTTTTGTCATTAGTACTACCTGATAAAAGCATCATAATATCTGCGAAGTGTCTCGTCGGTGGTATTGTACTTATTATCACCAAAAAATCTGTCATCCAGTTCGCAGATACCGTTAAAAAATTCTCCCGTACGATGCCTGTTTTTTGGATCTTCTATCGACATCTGCAACAATTCCTTTGCTTTGTTGCAGAAGTTACGGGACCTTTCGATGTTTCCCCTGTTCCACCAGTTAATGGCCCTGTTGACCTCTCCGCCTATATTTGAGATCTGCTCCTCAACGCTCATGGAAAACCACTTTTTTCTCAATTGAACATCATCTAACAGGGGTGTATCCATTGACTGACTATCTCCTCTATTATATTGAAACCATACACTCTTCAGGAAAAATCACATATCCAGACAATACGCATCTCACTCCGGAAGGAAGCCGGAGAGACTGTCACGGATACCGTCCCGTCTGTCGGGACATCTGGGCGAGGTACCGTATTTTTGACAATAATGCTCGACAAATTCAGGATTGCTCCTGAAGCCGCATTCGTAGCAGGCATCCGCGGGAGAAGTTCCCTGCATTATCATCTCGTGAGCCTGTGAAAGTCTCCTGTTTACGATATACTCGTCGATCGGACATCCGAAGGTTTCTTTGAAGGACTGCTTCATATCCTCCGGATCCATATCAAAGCGGGTTGCGATACCTTCCGCGGAAATGTCTTCCTTCAGATTTTCATTGATGAAACGAAGGATCTTCAGGATACTGTTATCCTCTTTGTCGGAAAGAGGCACATCAAAGGAGGAGTCCTTGCGGCACCTGGCCGCTTCTATGAGAAACCAGAGAACTCCGGCCTCCGATGCGATGGAAGCACCGTAAAGACCGGACTGTTTTTCGGTCTCGATCCTTTCAAGCATCTTTATGAACCGTTCGGAAGTGTTTTTGTCCGGACGGATCACATTTGCAGTTTTCGATGAAAACAGCTCACAGATGTGACAGTCAGGCGTATCGAATCTTTCAAGCAGCTCCGGTGAGATGTAGATCGTATAGCGGTCGTAGAGCTCTCCCGCTTCAAACGCGGGTCTGTGAGGCACATTGACACCGACGAGGATGACATCCCCCGACTGTATGTCATAGGTCCTACCGTCGATCATATAGGTACCTTTGCCGAATTTTACAAAGGTCACCTTGTAAAAGGTATGAAAATGTGCAGGCGTATCCGTCCCCAGGATGTCCGTATTATGGAACATCCTGAAGGACTCGTGCAGATACCCTTTCTCCCTGATCTCATCATTCCCTGTCATTGCCCGGACCCTTTTATCCTGTCACAGTGATGCACTGTTTAAGTATCTTTCCTGCTCCGGTGTCAGCTTATCTATCTCTTTTCCGAGGAATTTCAGTTTCATCTCGGCAACGGATCTGTCTACCTCTTCGGGTACATCGATGAGCCTTTCCTTCAGGTCCTTGCCGTGTTCAACGAGATATTTTGCAGACAGTGCCTGGATAGCAAAGGACATATCCATGATCTCGGCCGGATGTCCGTCTCCGCAGGCAAGGTTTACAAGTCTGCCCTCTCCGAGGACATAGACCCATCTGCCGTCTGACAGCTTGTAACCCATGATGTTCTTTCTCATTTCCTTTTTCTCGACTGCGATCTCCCTCAAACGCTTCATGTCTATCTCGCAGTCAAAATGTCCTGCATTGCAAAGGATCGCTCCATCTTTGATCACGGAGAAATCCTCTTCATCTATGACCTTTTCGCAGCCGGTAACCGTCACAAAGAAATCGCCGAGCTTTGCTGCTTCCTTCATGGGCATGACATCAAAGCCGTCCATGATGGCTTCTATGGATTTCACCGGATCGATCTCGGTGACTATGACCTTTGCGCCGAGGCCCTTTGCCCTCATCGCAACTCCCTTTCCGCACCAGCCATAGCCTGCAACGACAACGATCTTTCCGGCAACGATGAGGTTTGTGGTCCTGTTAATGCCGTCCCATGCCGACTGACCCGTGCCGTACCTGTTGTCAAAGAAATGCTTCATCTGTGCGTTGTTCACGCGGACCATGGGAAACTCGAGTTTTCCTTCACGGTTCAATGCCTCGAGTCTGATGATACCCGTTGTTGTTTCCTCACATCCGCCGATAACCTGAGGGATCAGATCCCTGTACTGCGTATGCATCATGTGTACCAGGTCACCGCCGTCATCTATGATGATGTTCGGACCGGGAGAAAGCACTGCCTTGATATGTCTTTCATATTCCTCGTCCGTACAGTCATACCAGCCATGGACCTCAAGTCCGGCCTTCACCAGGGCTGCAGCCACATCATCCTGGGTTGAAAGAGGATTGGAGCCTGTCACATACATTTCGGCTCCGCCTGCGTTCAGGACCAGGCAAAGAAAAGCTGTCTTTGCTTCAAGATGCACCGAAAGGGCGATCTTTTTTCCAGCAAAGGGTTTTGTCTTTTCAAACTCCCCGTATAGGGTACGGAGCAGGTCGCAGTGTTTTTTGACCCATTCGATCTTCGCCTCTCCCGAAGGGGCAAGTTCTATGTTTCTGATCTCACTTGGCATGATTGTATCTCCTTTATATGAATATATTTTTAAACCACGGTAAAATTATAACACGAATTGCTTCGTTGCAAAGTTTAAAAAAACAAAGGGCAGGTTTCCCTGCCCTTTGACTTTCGATTCCAACTTAGCGATTAGAATCTAGCAAGATATGCGTTGATCAATTTCTGAAGTTCTGCTCTCTGTGCCAGGTAATTTGCCTGTGCTGCAAGGTTTGCCTGCTGGAATGCTGCAAGACGTGCCTGATAAGCATTGTAAGCGGCGATACCTGCTGCTCTCTCAGCCTCTCCCTTTGCAACCTGAGCTGCACGGAATGCTGCGAGATTTGCCTGATACTCATTGTAACGAGCAATGCCTGCTGCCTTCTGAGCTTCGCCAAGAGCAACCTGTGAAGCATAGAATGCTGCAAGACGAGCCTGATACTCATTGTAACGGGCGATGCCTGCTGCTCTCTCAGCTTCTCCCTTTGCGATCTGTGAAGCATAGAATGCTGCAAGGTTTGCCTGATACTCATTGTAACGGGCGATGCCTGCTGCTCTCTCAGCCTCTCCCTTTGCGATCTGGGATGCCTGGAATGCTGCAAGGCGTGCCTGATACTCATTGTATGCTGCAATACCTGCTGCCCTCTCAGCCTCTCCCTTTGCGATCTGGGATGCCTGGAATGCTGCAAGGTTTGCCTGATATGTCAGGTACTCCTCAATCTGCTTGTTCTGTGTTGCTATTGCAGACATTACTTCCTGTTCAGGTGTGGCAGCGAGTGCCGGAACTACAGAAACGATGGTGATAGCCAATGTCGCTACCAGTGCTACAAGTTTCTTTTTCATGTTTGAATTTCTCCCTTCAGAAATATGAGTATTTTTCTTGCTTTTTGTATTCTATCACTACATATTCACGATTTCAACCACATTTTTTAATTAATTATGTAAATTTGTAAAAAAATGACAGTTTTGTGAATCCAACAGAACCATGCTTATATTATTTTACACAATTTTCTTTGCTTCATAAAAGACCTTTTCCGTGTCTATGGTTTTGATCTCCCTGTCCTGCATGACTATCTTTCCGTCTATGATCACCGTGTCCACCTCCGAGCCGTTTGCGGAATAGGCAAGTGATGAGATCATGTTATTATAGGGTATCATGGACGGGGTATCAAGGTTTAGCAATGCCAGGTCAGCCTTGTATCCCTTTGCGATCTTTCCGGTCACTCCCTCAAGCCCCAGAGCCTTTGCACCGTTTTCGGTGGCAATCTTCATTGCATCGGCAGCCCCTATGCATACGGGATCTTTGCTGACACCCTTGTGTATCAGGGTCAGCAGGCTTATCTCATGGAAGAGATTGAGTGAATTGTTTGATGCCGCTCCGTCCGTTCCGATAGCTACATTTATACCTGCATCCAGGAACTTCGGCACCGGCGCAAACCCGTTTCCAAGCTTCATGTTCGAAGCCGGATTTGTGACCACCGACACATTGTTTTCCTTTAATATCTCTATGTCACCATCCGTCACATTCACGCAGTGGGCAGCAATGGCGGGAACCTCAAAACATCCTGCTTTCTGGGCATACTCTATGGCTGTGCAGTTATGCTCCTTTTTCAAGTTCTCCATTTCCGTCAGGCTCTCTGCCAGATGGATGTGGATCCCGAGCCCCTTTTCCTTTGCGATATCCGCCACACATCGCAGATAATCAGGACCGCAGGAGTAGGGCGCATGAGGTCCGAGCATGAAGGAGAGCCTGTCGCAGTCTTTTCCGTCCTCCATCTCCTCGAGAGCCTCTTTGATCCTCACATCATTCCTGTCATAGGCGCTCCCGACCAGTCCTCTTGAGATCACGGCTCTCATGCCGGATTCCTTCACCGCTTTTGTCGTCTGATGGATATGCATCTGCATATCGTTAAAGGTTGTGGTGCCGCACATTATCATCTCGATGATGGCAAGCATCGCTCCATAGTAAGCATTCTCTCCCGTCATCCTGTCCTCGACGGGCTGCACTCCCTTGAAGAGCCAGTCCATGAAGGGCATATCATCCGCGATATTGCGGAGAGGCGCCATATATGAATGAGTGTGGGCATTTATGAGTCCCGGTATGACGAGAAACTTTCCTCCGTCGATCAGCGTATCCTCTGCAAAGCCTGCGGGTTCTTTGTCGATCCCCGATATTTTGTCATCCGTTATATAGATGCTGTGTCTGTCTATCTTTCCGTCAATGAGCGCAAAGGCGTCTTTTATCAAAATACCTGACATCTTTTTCCTCCGCCGATCAAAGTCTTGCCTCAAGTTCCTTTGCCATATCCTCAAATCCCGGCTTTCCGAGAAGTGCGAACATATTCTTTTTGTAGCTTTCAACTCCCGGCTGATTGAAGGGATTGACTCCCAGCATATATCCGCTGACACCGCAGGCAAACTCAAAGAAATAGAAGAGCTGACCCAGATATTCCTCAGTCTGCTCCGGGATATTGATCATCGCATTCGGTACATTTCCGTCGGTATGTGCAAGGATTGTTCCGTTCATCGCGCACTTATTAGCAAAATCCACTGTCTTTCCTGCAAGATAATCAAGACCGTCCAGATTGTTGTCGGCTTTCTTCATAATAATATCTATCCTGGGCTTTTCGATATTGATGACCGTCTCAAACATAATGCGGGCGCCGTCCTGGATGAACTGTCCCATGGAATGCAGATCCGTGGTCAGATCGACCGATGCGGGGAAGATACCCTTCTGATCCTTGCCCTCGCTCTCGCCGTAGAGCTGCTTCCACCACTCGGAAATGAAATGAAGGCTCGGTTCATAGTTTGCCACTATCTCTACACTCTTGCCCTTCCTGTAGAGGATGTTCCTGATGGCCGCATATTTGAGGGCATCATTTTCCTCAAAAGCATTTTCGATGGCCATCTTTCTGCCCTCGGCAGCACCCTTCATAAGTGCATCTATGTCCGCACCCGATACCGCGATGGGAAGGAGTCCGACTGCAGTGAGCACTGAGAACCTGCCGCCCACATCATCAGGCACCACAAATTCCTCATAGCCTTCCGAATCCGCCAGGCTCTTTAATGCTCCGCGGGCCTTGTCTGTCGTGGCATAGATCCTCTTTGCAGCCTCAGCCTTGCCGTATTTTTCCTCCAGCTTTTCCTTGAATATCCTGAAGGAAATGCCGGGCTCCGTGGTGGTACCGGATTTTGATATCATATTTATGGAAAAGTCCCTGTCTCCGATGACATCCATCATATTGGAGATGTAGGTGCTTGAGATGCTGTTTCCAAGGAAGTAGATCTCGGGAGTCTTTCTCACTTCCTTTGATACGCTGTTGTAAAAGTTGTGCCTCAGAAATTCGATGGCAGCCCTGGCTCCCAGATAGGATCCGCCTATACCGATAACCAGCAGCACATCACTGTCACTCTTTATCTTTTCGGCCGCCTTTTTGATCCTGGCAAACTCGTCTTTGTCATATTTTTCCGGCAGATCTATCCAGCCGAGGAAATCGTTTCCTGCTCCCTTTCTTGAAAGCAGGAGCTCTCTTGCGGAAAGGGTCTGATCTTTTATTATATCAACCTCTGCCTCAGAAATGAACTGCAGCGCCTTTGAGTAATCGTAAGTAACCTTTGCCATTTTTTTGTCTCCTTTTCGTAACCTGTATATATTATAGGAAGTTTCACTGTTCAGTGCCGTTTTCTCCGCCCAGAACCTTTTCAACGGTCGCCAGAAGCTTTTCCGGTTCATAGGGCTTTAGCATATATCCTGCGGGCTTGAGTCTCAAAACCGCATGAATATGCGACTTGTCATTGACTCCCGTCACAAAGACCACCGGGATATCCGCCATCTCCTCATCGGAGCGGATCATCTCAAAGGTCTGCTTGCCGTCACACACCGGCATCTCGTAGTCAAGCAGGATGAGATCGGGTTTTTTCCTGCTGATCTGGGCGATCGCCTTCGTACCCGAATTTGCCAGGATCACATCATACTTCTTTTCAAGGATGGCCTTGATCCCCCTCAGAGTCGTCGCATTGTCATCAACGACCAGTATAACCTTTTTTTCTTCCTCATAATCAAAGACCAGATCGTCAAGCGATGTGGATGATGGATTGAATATATCCATGACCGCCTCCCTGAAAACTCCATAATAAAACACCGTCTCAAGTGCAATTCTACACTATATGACGATGCTTTTCAAATCAAAGGGGTTTGCTGATAGAGTACGCTTCTTAAAATATCGTATCTAAATATGTTCATTAAAGTATTCTTGCGAAACCTGTAATTGTTTCTTTAAGATTTCCTGCCACATATGCTGATGTATCTCACCACTGCCTTTCGATATCTTGGTTCTTTTCACAGTGCCATCCGGCATTATTTTCTGATAATAATAATGGTCTGTATCCTTGTACAAATCCCAGCCATCATGCTCACAGAATCGTTTTAATTCCTTCCATCTTGGCATGTTAGCTCCTCCCTGATGGCCTCCTCATCAAGCATAAGTGCCTTCAAAATGTAAGGAATATGAGCCTTGCGATTAGGTGCGACACTCCATACCGCATAATTGTCATAGAAATCTTCAGCATATTCCTTGATATCCCTGGCAAGCGCAATTTCTGCCAGATACTCATCCTTATCATTGACTACTATATCAAGCTTATCAGCTGAAAGGGTTACACTGTTATCTTTCTCAACATACTTCCGGAATGTAAATCTATAGCCATACAAAGCTTCTTTCATTGTATCAATATTAATAATAGCCAGATTATCTCTTGTTCTTTTAATATATACGGGTTTTTCGTGAATAGCCTTATCAAGAGTTACCGACCAGTTTTTCCGAACATCCGTTGCACTCAATACATCCATAATACAATCCTCCCTGTACGATAGTATTATATTACACTATGTACATTGTGTCAACTGTGTACACTTTTTATCCGGGTACTACCCGGCAAACATCCTCTTCATCAGTCCGATCTGCTCCTCCAGGAGCTCTATCTGACGTGCCGACAGCCCATCGATCTGCCGGATGATCCGGTTTCTGATGTCATACTCTGAGTAGGCCTTTGAAGCCCCATAGAGCAGCTCATCCGATCACCACTATCCCTACTCTACACTTTTGTCTTTGCATGTGCTAAACTTGAATCACACGGATCTTGCCACAGAGTCAGACAAAAAGAACTGTCTGGTGCTCTGGGCAAAGATGTTCATGGCAAAAACCTGGGAAGAATTTCACGCTATCGGAGAGCAGTTTCTGACAGCAAAGGAGGTTGCAAGGGTCATGTATGCAGTCAATATCAATTCGCAGGAAAAAACATATTTTGAAGCTCACAGAAAATATCTCGAGACCAAGGCAACAGACGAATATGAGATGGCCAGACTGAAACAGGAAGTTGCTGACAGGGATCAGGCTTTAGCTGACAAAGATCAAACTATTGCTGACATGGAGCGACGCATCGCGGAACTTGAGTCAATGGTTGTCAAACCGGATGATCAGTAAATTCTACCCGGCAAACATCCTCTTCATCAGTCCGATCTGCTCCTCCAGGAGCTCTATCTGACGTGCCGACAGCCCATCGATCTGCCGGATGATCCGGTTTCTGATGTCATATTCGGAGTAGGCCTTGGAATTACCATAGAGCAGCTCATCCGACGATACCCCGAAATGCTCACAGATCGTCATATACTTCCGCAGACTCAGACAATACTTTCCCCTCTCAACATCAGAGACATACTGCCCGGTACAGCCCAGTATCTGTGCCAGTTCCTCCTGGTTCAGCCCCCTGCTCTCCCGGAAACTTTTCAGCAGGGAACCAAGTCTTTTCTTTTCATTTATATCAAGGGCGTTCATCCCGCCCGTAACTTTCGTTTTCATAATAAGTACTTTCATTTGTGGGACACAGATACGGTCTCCTGTCCTAGAGTTGTTAAAGACAAGCTTACTTGTTGATTTCAACCTGCTCTCTTTTCTTATCTTCCCATTGTCTAACAAAATCAATAGCTGGACTTATCGTTTCCCTGATTATCTTGTTGCTGATCACTTTTAAATTACTTCCATACTTCGATTTCCATGACTTATATAGTTCTACCGCCTGAACAGCTTTTTTATACGCAAACACTTCTTCATCTGCTTCAGAATAATCATTTTCATGACTCTTGACCCAATCACATATATATTCCAATCCATCAATAAAATCCTGCTGTTCAGTACTTGGAAAAACATAGTGATTTGAAGATCTTGGAAATATATATTCGTCTTCCTCAATCAGTATCCCATGAAAATTTGTTATTTTTTGTTCATCCATCTCTGTTATCAACCTCGGACTCTGTTTTATATAGTATCTACTTCCTGCTTTTCTCTAACTAATAAAACTAAATACCGATAAAACAATACCGATAAACGCTAAAACCGAAGAAATAATGGTCATTCTTTCTTCCGATTTCTTCCTTTTTTTCCAAATCTCATTTGCAATATCCAGCAAGCTTCCTATCACCATAAAAAAGATTACTAAAAAGAGCGTATTAATAATGATAAGTACATCTACAGAACAAAAGAGTTTACAAATCCCCTTGATCAATACAAAAAAACCAAACACTCGTGATAAACATGAAACAAAACTAATGGGAAAAGAAATAATCCTGTTTATAAACCAATCCTCGTCTATACTGTACCTTTTTTATTGCTTAAATAATCCATATTCAGTATCACTTTCACTTATAAAACCCACCCCCGGGATTGCTCCCGGGGGCGAGATTAATACTAACTGATAAGTCCGTCTTTGATGTCATTTCCGATCCTGATTATTCGCTGAGGATCAGCTTGTTGTTGGTGTGAGGTACGATCTTGTACTTAACCTTTACAGATCCTCCAACAGGATATGCGTCATTTCCGGAAAGTCCGGGTGTTACAGTATCTCTTATCAGCGTGATCGTAGCAGTTGCTGTACCAACCTTCACATCATTGTTGTACTTGACTGCAAAGTTGCTGGAAGTTGTTACTCCATCAGCAGGAATGCTCAGAGGCTGTCCATCAACTGTGACAGATACAACCTTGGGATCGATATTTGATCCGGTGTAAACATAGCCCTTCTTTGCTGCATCATAACCGCTTGCCTCACCCTGTGACAAAGTAACCACAATCTTCTTTGCCTTCTTTCCAAAGGTGTTGAAGTATGACTCTGTAGGTGCCTTGGCCTCCTTCTTCTCATTCTCAAACTTGAAGTTTCCGCTGCTTCCTGCAGTTACAAGAACAGGATATCCCTTATCCTTGTCATAGGTGCCTGCAGCAATGCTGTAATCCTTCTTTCCGAGTTTCGTAACCTTATCACCAAACTCTGTCACCTGATAGAGAGTAGCGCTTGCCTTAGGTGCTCCACTCTTTGGTGCTACTACATCATTGACTACAGCAAGAACATCACCGGGCACATGCCATGCAAGAGTATCATCATAATCCTCAACTATAGGCTTAACTGTTCTAGTCTTGATGGTATAGTTTACCTTAGCGCTGCCCTTGAAGTACTTCTTTCCGTACTTGGTAGGTTTGATAGTCGCTACACCAGTACCAACCTTCTTATTCTTTGCGTAAGTAACTGCGAGCACTGCGTCTCCTACACCAGCCTCCCACATATACTGCTTTCCGTCGTTTGCGTAATCATTGTGGAAATATGCCTTGTTATCCGAAGGGTTGGTTACTGATCCTTCCATTCCCTCGATGGTCATCCAAAGATCAGCATTTGTTCCGCCTACATTTACCTCTACAGGATTTGATGTAACCTTGATTATCTTGCCCATAGCCTTCTTGAGATCTACGTTACCTCTCTTGTAGGTAAGCCTTACACTACCATCCTTCTCGGATCCGTAATACTTTCCTGAAGGAGTGATCTTAATAACATAGGTATTAAATACTCTTTCGTTGGCAGCTGTAGGAGCAAGGTTGTATACACCACTCTTTACAAGGGTTGCCTTGTATTCAACTCCTGTATCAAGATACGTAGCATCCAAACCATCAATCCATTGTGAATCAGCGGCTCCAAATACATCACCATCGGCATCTGCCCAATGAATATGATTGTTCTCTGTATCCTTCTTGCTAGCTTCCTGATACTTCTTTGAACCATATGCCATAGGAATCTTGCTCTTATCTGTTACAGGGAACTTCGCAGGTTTCTTGAGTGCTACCGCAACAGGTGCCTTTGTAGGCTGTCCATCATAATCGATCACAACTGTCTTGTTTGCAGCCTTTCCTTCGATAGTGAAATCTGATGCTTTAAGCTTTGTACCCTTGACCTCAACCTTCAGGCTGTGTGAACCAAAGATTGATTTGTCTTTGCCAAGCTGTCCTGATGCTTTGATGTTTATTGTGTAGCTTCCGGCATTTTCAAATACATAGTCACTACATTCGGTAGTAGCAGGCCACAAATATGTTCCTGTCACATCAGCAACATATTCTTTTCTTGTATTGTCATAAATGCTTTCGATGTAATATCCTGCCTTTGTTTCTTCCTCTGCATATTTTACGAGCGGAATGTCAGTCTTGGGCTTCTTTGCGGTTGTCGCCTTGATCTTGAAGTCTGCAACGGTTACCTTCTCTGCCCAATTGACCTTCTTGGTCCACTTGAACTTCTGCTTTGAAAGTATTACACCGTCTTTAACCTCAATCTCTACATTCTCAACACCCCTGAAATTATTCACGCCCTTGAACACGAGCAGATAATCTCCGGCTGCTGCCTTTGACTTCAGATCCTTTGCACTCATGAGAGTACGTGCACCATTCTTGGCAACCTTGTAAACTTCCATGATATAGTCGCCGGTGTATGTACCCTTCTTTGCGTTATACTTACCTGCCTTAAGCTTATATACCTTATCTGTTACAGGCGGCTCATCTCCATATTCATCAAGTTTCTTGTATGTATCAAATGTTACATTTGCCTTGGTATTAAGCTTCTTGCCTGCAAGCTGAAGTTTCAATGCCTCTGTACCATCTGCATCATAAGCAGCAGGAACAATGTCAAAGAGTACCGTTGTCTTCAGGCTCTTGTAATTTCCTTTACCCTTTACTATAACCTGCGGCATCTTTGCATCAGTTACAATCCTCTTGAAGGTTGCATCTTGTCCGTCATTTCCGCTAACCGACTCATCATAAGCTACTGATGCGTTCTTGTTGTTCTTGTAGGTAAGCGTATAATCTGTTCCTTTTACAAGATACGGTGCGTAGATATCCTTACCCTTCTCATTAACTTTCCAAAGTTTATAATTAGGATAATCATCAGGATCACTGCCGGTTGCTACATAAAGTAACTTTCCTTCATTTGTATCATAAAGTCTGAGCGTAAGATCTGATCTTTTCTTTGTAGATCCATCTCCCCAAACAACATGAGGGAATCCGTCATATTCTACAGGTGTGATGGACTCAACCATAACGCCTTCTGCTGTAGCCTTTGCGCTTACTACAGCGTATACAGCAAAGTCGTAATCATTAAGGACCACATCTGCATCTCCACCAAATGTGTTGATCGTTGCAATGGTATTATTCAGATCGTTGGCCTGCTTGATTTGCCATCCTGTGATCTCATCGCCCTCTGCAAGAACTCCGTTCCAGCTGGGATTTGCTATCTTTGATGAAGGCTTGATATTTTTAGTTGTTACACCAAAGTTAACATCATCAACATCGATCACATCCTCTGACACATATCTCTTACCGGTCTTTGCGCCCTGTCCGCCGTACTCAAGGATGTACTTAACCCAATATCTGCCGTCTACAGTATAGTCAAACACATCTCCATACTTTGATACTTCATAATTCTGTGCAAAATCACTGGATATTGTATATCCGGCAATCGATGCACCGTCATTGTAATTCTTGGGTACGTTTTTATTTATTCCTGTTGTGTTAAGTGCTATTTCTGTTCCAACAAAGAACTTGTCACCGTCTACACCAGCAGGCATAGGTACCTTGTCAGATACATAGTTAGGTGCTGCACCCTGAACCTTAACAACAAGCTTGTTGGAGCTTACCTTAGAAATAAGATCCTCGCCTCTCTTGGTCTTGAATTCACCTTCCTTAAGGCTTACATATACCTTTCTGGGCTGGATCTTGATCGGTATAGCGTTAGAAGATGCCTTCAGTGTTGTGTAGCCTGTTGTTGTAGGTACAGCATCAATATAGTAAGCATAGATCGTTGTATTTGCGCTGACCTTTTCAGTATCTGTAAGTTCTGTTGCTGCAACTACATTAGAAGACTCGGATGCAAGAAGCTTGATCTTGTCGGCATTTGATGCCCTGTCTGTCCCTTTGTTTATACCAACTCCGCCAAAAGTGAAGTTTGTTGAAAGTGCTGCCTTTACACCGGCTGCTGTGGTTCCATAGTATACAGTATCTACAAGGATACCGGTTACCTTAAGTCCGTCTGTTCCATCAGGATCAACGATCTTCAGTTCCTGTGAACCAAATTCAACAGCTGCGTTCTTCTTCGGGTCAATCTCATAATTTGTTGCTGTGAGTCCTTCACCGCTTACTGTAACTGTATGTGTTCCTGCAGGGAATACACTCTTTCCTGCGTTGTTCCAGCTGACATCGTTTGTCCTCTGACCGTTGAAGAGATACAGGGGTGCTCCGCCAAGAGTAGCAGCCTGGCCTGTGATCTTATTGGTTGCCTTATAACGGGTTGTAATTGCCTGTCCTGATACTGCAGGTGACTGGATATCAGGCTCAACCCTTACAGGTGCAGGGATAACATTGAATGAAACGACTCCTGATTTCCAGAGATCATCTCCCCACAGAGCAGGATTACCTGTCAGATCCTGCTTAGTATACTGTGTAGGTGCATCTCCATCAGGAATAAATGATACCCTTGCTGCATAATGCTTCTCTTTTCCATCATTTGCTGCACCAAGACTATAGTATTTTAGTGAATCATTCCAAGTAATATCTGTAGGAGCGTATCCGCCTAAGTACTGTCCAAAGTTGACTGTCAGTGTACCGACTTTGAATCCATCCGGATCAACCACTGTAAAGTCATTGTTGTTATATGCTTCATGTTCATAGCCATCAACCACGCTGAGTCCTTCTTCAAAGCCATTAAGTTTGAAGTTAAAGAACTTTGCATTGACAACATCTGTACGGTCTGCAAGCTTTTCAAGTTTAGAGCTTGTATCTGCATCACCAATGTAGCTCGGTGATACGGTGGTGCTTACGAGTCCGATGGAAACTGAAGTTGTCTTCAGGGTTGTGAATTCACAGACCTTTACTACATCAGACTTGTATTCCTTGCTTGTAGCCTTCCTGTAAGTATAAAGTGCATACTTCTTGTTAGCCTCTACAGGATTGCCATTGAAATCTTCATCGATGACAGAACCAGCCTGCCAGTTAGCAGCATCCTTCTCACCGGAAAGATTTGAGGAAAGTGTGAACATATAGTAAGTATACTTTAATGATCCGTACTCTTCGTCAAGTTCTCCATCCTCATCTACATAGATGTACTGATCTGTATCACGGGAAACATCGATACCTGAAGAACTCTCCATACCGGGGATGAACCTGTTAAGCCACAGGCTTGTGCTCTTCTCGGGAACATCGATAACGGTTGCTCCTGCAAGAGTATCCTTTGCTCCGTCTGCAAAATAGATCAGTTTCTCACCATATTTAACAGAAGTTCCCTCAATGCGGTTGTCACTGGCTGTGAGGTTGGTACCTGCTGCCAGATGCGTGAAGTCTACCTTGTTGCTGCTGAGGAGCTCTTTGGCCGATGATGTTCCAAAGAGATGATTGTCTTCCGGAAGTTGAGTTGTATATCCATCAGCAAACTCATAATCCAACGGAACAGCTACGAATGTGCCGTCAGCCTCAAGCTTGACTCCCTCATCTTCCCCGGCAAATACAGGAATATATGTCGATTTTCCAGCAACATTTGCTGAAATGAGAATATGCTCAGACGCACCGTTTCCACTGATCAATATATCCTTTGAAAACTTTTCAAATGCCTTGGGAAGTACTGCCGAACTCTTATCAATATCATCATTAATGAGAACAGTTCCTGTTCCCTTGATGCTCAGATCGGAGAAGTCTGTTACCTGATCTGACTCTGTATCAAATGCAAGCGTTACTCCATCTGTCAGGTTGATGGAAAGTGCCTGCTGAGCACCAGCAGATTTAACATTTACAAGCGCCTTCTTGTCAGGCTTTGCTTCAAATTTTACCTCTCCCACATTCTGAGCATAAGTCATGCTTGAAACTGTAGTCTCAGGGTCAATTTCAAACTTGAAACCACTTACTGTGAAGGTGCCCTCTGGATCGGGAGCAGGAGCAGGAACATAAGTGATATCTGTTGCTTCAGAAGGCTTGGTTGTAACCACTTCACTTGCAGCTTTTACAGCCTTTCTTCTAATGAAGATTGTGTCGTTAGTACTGTCAATCTCTATTCCGGTTTCATCAAGATCGCCCGTATAGGCACCTGTGGGCTCTGTGTCGGTCACTGCATATTCAATATTTGCCGTAGCGTCCTTATCTTTTACTACCCACTTATCATCAGCGGTCTTGTCTATCTCATAGTCTACATCTACTACAAGTGCTTCACCTGTGCCTACAGCCTTTACCTGAATGCCTGTTGTGTTGTCGGTAGTTGCAAGTGCTGCTCCGTTTGCTTCTACAACTGACTCATCCTGATTTATTACATAGAAATCACCCGGAGTTGCTGTAATGGTTGCTGTTCCGGTACCATTACTCTTGAGTGTCATCTCTAATGAATCAGCAGTCTCAGTAATAGTTGTACCCGCATAACTTACAGTAACGGTTGTCCCATCAAGAGAGGGAGCATCTTCGGGATTACCATCATCATATCCAAACGTCCATCCAAGAATATCTTGAGTTGTCGCACCGCCTGCTGCCTCTTCACCCTTTGCAGGTTCTTCCTCCTCAACGGGAGCAGGAGTCTCTTCGGGCTCTTCTGCTGCAGGTGCCGGCTCCTCTGCTGCAGGTGCCGGCTCCTCTGCGGGAGCTTCTGCGACAGGCTGCTCTGCTGCGGGCTCTTCGACAGCTACCGGATCGGTAACTTCATCTGCGAATGCACTGACATTCATTGAGAATACCATTGCAAGAGCGAGAACCACTGACAGGATCTTTTTCCATTGTCTTTTTCTCATTTTCACATATCATCCTTTCTAAAAATTTTGTGAATGTATTTTTTTGAGCGTGATATCTTTCGATCTTCTCCCAAGTGCATCTTTTTACTCTCCCCGGGCTCGTACCCCCGAATCAAGGCTCCTGCAGGTTCGTACTCCTGCCGAACAATCATCTTTCCTCCTCCTGTGTGAAAGAAGGCCCGAAAAATGATCAAGTTCCGCGTGTGAGACGGAACTTTTTCAAAGATTGCCCGGGACGGCTCACACTTCCGTCCCGGACTGCACACAACTAATTCCATAGATGATATGAAAATAGTTTAAATTTTGAGAGCTTTACACACTCGCTGTCACTATACCCCCCCCCCGACCTTTTGTCAACCCTCGTCAAACCCGCTCCCAGAGCGGCTTTCA
>CAMVDF010000025.1 GCA_947166195.1 uncultured Lachnospiraceae bacterium | reverse complement strand
CATAGAGGGCTCTGGCTATGCCGATCCTCTGCCTCTGTCCGCCGGAAAGCCTCACTCCCCGCTCTCCCACCGGCGTATCAAGCCCATCGGGAAGCTCACGTACAAAATCCGAAAGCTGGGCCTCATCAAGAGCCGCCCAGACCTTTTCATCATCTATCTCTTCCTCTCTGATACCAAAGGCCACATTATCCCGTATGCTCTCATCTGCAAGAAAGATCGCCTGAGGGATATAGGCCAGCTTTTCCGACCATTTCAGGGGATAATCATGTACATTCATCTTTCCGTACATAACCCTTCCCTTCACCGGGAAAAGAATGCCCAGAATGACATCCGCAAGGGTGGATTTTCCCGCACCGCTTGCGCCGATAAGACCCACCGAAGCGCCCAGAGGTATCTCAAAATCCGCACCTTCAAGAACCTTTTCGTCAAATCCCGGATAGGAATACTCAATATCCTCGACCCTGATGGAGGCAGCGTCTATATCGCTGTCAGACAGCTCTCCCTTGTCCTTTACCTCCTTTTCGATCATATCCTCGGTCTCCTTTATATCATTGTAGATCAGATCAATGGAGGGCGTCAGAAACGAAATGAGATTTGCGTAGTTGCTTATCTTTCCCGCGGAAGGCATCAGTTTGAAGGCCGCCACAGCAAAGGATCCGAGCATGGGCAGAATCCTTGCCAGATCCGTCCCCGTCTTCAGTTTGATAATAAGAACGAGTATGATCCCGCCCACGCATACAGTTTCTATGAGATACCTGGGAACAGTCCCGAAAAAATTGGTATTGATGAGAGCATCCATCTTTTTTTCTCCGCTCTCCACAAACCTGTCCACAAAAAACTTTTCCCTGTGCAGGATCTTGATGTCCTTTACGGCTCCGAGGGCCTGGTTTATCGACTGATGCATCCTGCCGTCATAAACCTGGTTTATCCTGCCGTATTCATTCACCCTTTTCTTTGTAAAAAGCCTGTAGCATCCCATGCAAAGGATCAGCAGGGCGGCGAGCGTGATGGTCATGAACGGGTCGTTTATCACCATGAAAAGTCCCAGCAGGATACACAGCAGAGCTTCACTGAGGCAGTTTAATACAGACAATATGAGCTGGAACAGCCTCTCCGTATCCAGCATGATATTTCTGATCATATTTGAGGTATTGTTGTTCAGATGGTAGGTATAGGGCTTTTTCAGATAACAGTCCACAAGCCTTCCCGCAACCTTCAGCTGGTTATTGTAGATGAAAGAATACTGGAAGTGGTACATCACGATCAGGTAGGCATTTTTGAACACATAGACCGCGATTATCACCGATGCCAGAAAAACAAAAAACGAACTGCTGTCTGTCATGCCAAAGATCCTGTAGACAAAGGACAGATACCTGTTTTCCTCTATCATCTCAGGCGTCGATATGACCTGGATCAAAGGCATGATGAGTGAGACACCCAAAAGTTCAAACAAAGCCCCGATGAAGATGGCGCAAAGAAGCAGCACCATGACTCTTTTCTGCTTCCTGTCAAATATGTATGAAATTTCCCTGAATATCTTTTTCAAACCGGTTTCAACCCCTGTTCAACAGTTTTTTCCTGATCAGATCCTTTGTTTTTCTCTTTGCCGTATATACTGCCTTCACGGTATTTACGGCCATCCTGTAGATCATCCCGTCATTTTGAAGCGCCGCACGGACCATCTCGTTTCTGATCCTGTCGTGCTCCTTTTCCCTCATCCTTGAGATACCGTTGCCCTCGCGGTAGCCCGTGCCAAAGCTTCCCGTACAATAAAACCTGTGCTTTTCCGAAAGCTTCAGCAAAAGCTCATAATCCTCAAAAAGGCTGTGGCCCTCAACATATCCTCCGGCATCCCTCAAGGCCTTTGTACTGACGATATAATCCCTCATCACGGAATCCCATTTTCTCATGGTCAGCAGGGAAAACCGGATATCCCCCCTCAGATAATAAGAACTCTTCTTCAGCCTTGAGACCGTGACACTGCCATCTTTTGGAAGCACGGCCGTCACGGAATAGGCAACGGAATCCTCTCCGAATTCATTTATGAGCGCGATCTCCTTTTCAAGTTTTCGTGGCTCATAATAGATATCATCCGCATCGATAAAGGTCACAAACGATGTCTTCACAAGTGACAGCCCCTTGTTTCTTGCCGCGCTGACCCCGCCGTTTTCCGGCCGGAAGTAAGTCTCTATATTTTCATATTTCTCAGACAGCCCCTCTATGATCTCCTTTGAGCCGTCAGTTGAAGCGTCGTCTATTATCAGTATCTTTCCGGGTCTGACCGTCTGGCTCTCTATGCTCCTGACACATTCTCCGATATATCCGGATTTATTGAAATTTGGTATTACGACTGTCAGATCATTTCCCGTCATTCAAAAACACCTCGACGTCCCCGAAAAGCTCTATATTGTTCCTGATCCAGTCTTCATCCCTGTCCCACCATTTTGATCTTTCCAGCTTTTCTATGGTCTCACGGTCAAATCTGGTGCGGAGCGGCTTTGCCGGGACTCCCGCATTTATGCTGTAGGGCTCCGTATCCTTTGTCACGACCGAGCCTGCCCCTATGACAGATCCGTCCGCTATCTTAACGCCGCCCATGATCAGAACGCTGTTTCCTATCCAGACATCATTTCCGATCTCCGTCCTTTTTGAGGACGGATCAAAGGTCGTCTCCTTTGCATAGGAAAACCCGACCGTATCCCCTGCAGATGTGAAGGCCGGATGCATGGCAACCTGCTTTTCTACAGGATGCTTTCCTATCACCGTCTTTACATCCGCACCGATGCTCGTGTACTTTCCTATGTCGGCATCCGTCAGATCGCTGCCGTTGTTCACATAGGATCCGAATCCCAGGGAACAGTTTTTGAGGACGGTATTCTTACCAATGTAATTTCTTCCTCCGAGTCTGGTCCCCCTGACATAGCTCTTTGGCAGCATTATGCTCTTTTTTGATATCTCCATACCTATCCGCCTGAAGGGATAGACAAAAGTCCTGTACAGGCCGGACAATATCCCGGAAAACTTCCGCTTTAACAAACCAGAAACCCCTTTCATTCCTGCATCCACACAACAGTAATCATAACAAAAACACCGCCGGAGTGTCTACTCTTTTAATCCCGGCGCCCTGCCTGTCAAAAACCGTTGCCGAACAGTCTGTTTTTCTCTATAATCATATATTATGAAAACAACACTTATCATTCTAACATATAATGACGGAGAGCGTACCTTTGAACTTGTTTCAAAGATATACGGATACCGGGCCCTTGACAGTATAGTCCTCGTAGACAACGCCTCAACCGACGATACGGGGGATCTGCTTGAAAAAGCCCGTCTGCTTTCACCGGAAAAGATCCATGTGATATCATCGCCCGAAAACGGCGGATATGCAAAAGGAAACAATTTCGGGGCAGTATATGCCCTGAAAAACCTGCATCCCGATATCATCTTTTTTGCAAATCCGGACACCTTTTTCCCGGAGGAGACCGTATATGCCATGACACAGTCTCTTTGCGAAAACCCGGAATACGGCGTGATCGCTCCCCTTGTGAACCAGGGCTATAATGTCTGGCCTGTTCCCGGCTTTTTCGGACTCCTTGAAAGCCTTTTCCTCATTGCCTTTAATATCCACAAAAGAGAGGTGAAAAAGCGGCTTTTGGCCTCTCCCCTCTATCTTGAGGATGCCGGTGTCGTGGAGGGTTCGTTTTTTGCCATCACCTCGGACGCCTACAAAAAGGTCAAAGGCTTTGACGAGAGGACCTTCATATACGCCGAGGAGATCATGCTTGCAAAAAGGCTTCAGAAAGCAGGCCTGAAGGTGGGAGTTCTCACAGGTCATTTCTATGATCATCTGCATTCCGCCAGCATCAAAAAGATATCCGGCGGATCAAAGGCAGCCGTCTTTCATCATTTCAGGGACAGCTTCCGCATCTATAATAAATACTATCTGCATACGAACGCCCTTCAGGATCTCATCTTTGAGGCGGCATACCGTCTGGCTTTCCTTGAAAGAAAGCTCTACGACCTCATAAAGCGGATATAGACCGTGTTCCCGCCCCATACGGCAGCCCCCGCCGCGGTTGATTTATCCCCTGTATTCAACTATACTAATATAGCGTTTCTTAAACGACTGCAATCCGCACATACATCGGAGGTATGATATCAGTATGAAGATCGTGATGATAGGTCCGGTATATCCCTACACATCCGGACTTTCTTATTATGTATCCCTGCTTTACAGGCAGCTTTGCAAACATCATGATGTCACTCTTTTGAGTTACAGCTTTCAGTATCCTCAGTTTATGTACAAAAGACCTCAAAAGGATTATGAGGAGGATGCTCTGAAGATAGATGAGGCACAATATGTGCTGAACACAGCAAATCCCTTCAGCTGTCTCAAAACCGCAAAGCTCATAAACAGCATCGGTCCGGATCTTGTGATCTTCCAGTGGCTTCATCCGTATTTTGCCCCCTGCTATACGATAGTGGCCAGCCATATCAGATCCGCCAGGATACTTTTCATGTGCCACAATGTGTTTCCGCATGAACGATTCCCGCTTGACCGTTTCCTGACAAAGATGACCTTAAAGCACGGCGATCATTTCACGGTACACGCAAAAAGCAACGCCGATGAGCTTTTGTCCATTCTGCCTGGTGCGGACCTGAAGGTCACCGTACATCCGGCCTATAACTTTTTCAAGCTCAAGGGTATGTCCCGCGCTGAGGGCAGACAGATACTCAATGTAGCAGAGGATACAAAAGTCCTTTTGTTCTTCGGACTGGTACGGCCCTACAAAGGTCTGCAGCACCTGCTTGATGCGCTGAAGCTCATAAAGGATGAGGATCCGGAAAACAACCGGAAGCTGAAACTTTTGATCGCCGGCGATTTTTCGGGTTCAAGACCGGAATATGATGAAAAGATTGCCGCTCTCGGCATAGGCGATCTTTTGGATATCACGGACGGACACATCCCCATCAGTGAGGTTGAAAAATTCTTTGCAGCCTCCGATCTGGTTGTCCTGCCCTATGAGGATGCCACCCAGAGCGGAGTGATACAGGTTGCCTACAGTTTTGACAGGCCGGTACTGGCAACAAGAGTCGGAGGCCTGCCTGATGTCGTGTTTGACGGAGAGACCGGCTATCTTGTGGAACCGAAAAGACCGGATCTCATTGCAGCTTCCATAAAGGACTTTTTTGACAATGACCGTGCTGCAGCCCTGTCTGCCGGCATCGAACGGGAACGCTACAGGTACTCCTGGGACAGGATGGAAGACCTGATCATGGAGTTTGAGGAAAAGAAATGATCATCACACAGACACCCTTCCGTATGTCGTTTTTCGGCGGCGGAACAGACATGGAAGATTTTTTCAGAAAGTATGGCGGAGCAGTGCTTTCAACTACGATCGACAAGTACTGCTATGTGAATGTGCGCCATCTGCCGAGATTTTTTGACTATTCCACAGAACTTGCCTACTCCAGGATAGAGCGGGTGACAAATGTGGATGATATCCTTCATCCGGCCATCAAAAACGCCATGAAGATGATGGATATGCATGAGATCAGACTTGACTACGAAGCCGACCTTCCCGCCAGATCGGGACTCGGAACATCCAGTTCCTTTGCGGTAGGCATGATAAATGCCTTCTACGCCCTCAAGGGAAAGTACGCAGACAAAAAAAGACTGGCGGATGATGCCATTTATCTTGAAAGGACACTCTGCAGCGAATCCGGCGGATGGCAGGACCAGATCGCAGCTTCCTATGGCGGACTGAACAAAATAGTTTTCGGCCCTGACGGATATGAGGTCCTCCCGGTCATCATCTCTCCTGACAGAAAAAAAGAACTTGATGAAAACCTCATGATGTTCTTTACCGGCTTCACCAGACTTTCGTCTGCGGTACAGACGGCAAATGCGCGCTCGGTAAAGGACGAAAACGCAAAGACGGAAAATCTGAAGACCATGCTCTCTCTTGTTGATGAGGCCGAGCAGATCCTTGTAAACAGTGACAGGGACCTGTCAGAATTCGGAAAGCTTCTTGACTATACCTGGAAACTGAAGCGCTCCACCGGCAGCATGGTATCCACCGACAAGATAGACACCTTCTATGAAGCCGGGATCAAAGCCGGTGCAGCAGGCGGCAAACTTTTGGGAGCAGGCGGAGGAGGCTTCCTTTTGTTCTATGTCGAAAAAGACAGGCAGGAGGCAGTCAGAAAGGCCCTCTCCGATCTCCTCTACATTCCCTTCAGCTTCGAGACCGGCGGCTCCAGAGTGATACATTTCACCCCGGAAACCTATGAACCCGCCGACAGCTGCGGCTCGTAACCGTACAGAAAAAATGGACAAACAAAACATTACAACAGTAATAATGGCAGGCGGGGTCGGAAAAAGGATCTCATCTCTCTTTCCCGACATACCCAAGCCCCTCATTCCCATAGAGGGTGTTCCGGTGCTTGAACGCGAGATCTCACTGCTTCGTGACCAGGGCTTTTGCGATATCATCCTGACCGTATCCTATATGTCGGACAGGCTGATCTCCCACTTTGGTGACGGAAGCCGTCTCGGTGTGCATATAGATTATTTTGTCGAGGAAACTCCTTTGGGAAATGCCGGAGCGCTCTACGAGATCCGGGACAGGCTTTCGGATGACTTCCTGCTGCTGAACGCAGATACGGTATTTGATGTGGATTTTGCGAGGTTTACGGATCATCACAGAAAAAAAGGCGGTCTTGCGACCCTTTTTACCCATCCGAACGACCATCCCTATGACAGCGGACTCATAGTGGCTGATGATGATATGTCCGTCCTTGCCTGGTATACTGCCGAGGATGAAAGACCTCAGTATTACAAAAACCGGGTAAATGCAGGTCTTCATGTATTGTCAAAAAGGATACTTAAAGACCGTCCGGGCACTCCAAAGGTCGACCTGGACAGACAGCTTTTGAAACCCATTGCGGGAACGGGACAGCTTTTCTGTTACGACAGCCCTGAATATGTGAAGGATATGGGAACTCCTTCCAGATTTGAAGCGGTATGCCGCGATTTTGCCGTAGGAAAGCCTGCCAAATGTAATCTTTGCCGTAAACAAAAGGCCGTCTTTCTCGACCGCGACGGCACCATAAACAGATATGCAGGATTTGTCCGCACTCCTGAGGAGCTTGAACTTGAAGATGGCGCAGCGGAGGCAGTCAGGCTCATAAATTCCTCTGATTACCTTGCCATCGTGGTCACAAACCAGCCCGTCATCGCAAGGGGAGAGGTCACGGTAAATGGTCTTTCAAAAATACATAACAGGATGGAGACTCTTCTTGGTGCCTCCGGAGCTTATATCAACGGCCTTTATTATTGTCCGCATCATCCGGACAGCGGCTTTGAAGGTGAGATCAGGGAATTAAAGACAGTCTGTGACTGCCGCAAGCCAAAGCCCGGCCTGCTTCAAAAAGCCGCAAAAGACCTGAATATCGACCTGTCATCATCCTGGATGATAGGAGACGGTGATAATGACATCCTTGCAGGAAAAAACGCCGGGACGCGAACGGCACGGATTTTTGGCGAAAGCACAGCAGAGAGTATGACAGATGCCGATATAACCGGCCAAAACCTCCTTGAATGTGTAAAAAAGATAATGGTTATTAAGGAGATATGAATTTGGAAAACAACATCAAACAGATCATAAACCACATCGACGAGACCATCGACAGATACCCGCTCCTTTCCTGCTGCAGACAGGATATGGCGGACGCGTTTTTTTTGCTGGCCGAAACCTATGAAAAGGACGGCAAGCTTCTGGTTGCAGGAAACGGCGGTTCCGCTGCAGACTCGGAGCATATAGCAGGGGAACTCATGAAAAAGTTCAGACTTTCACGCCCTATCCCTGCCGAACTTGCAAAAAAGCTTGAGGAAGTCGACCCCGAAAGAGGAAAAAAGCTTGCACAAAATCTTGAAAGGAGCCTTACGGTCATCCCTCTTGTGGCTCACGAGACACTCACAACAGCTTACTTTAATGATGTCGACAGTGAGGGAGTTTTTGCACAGCAGCTGTGCGGCTACGGAAAAAGAGGGGATGTGTTCCTCGGTATCTCAACCTCGGGAAACAGTGAAAACATCATAAATACCGCCGTCTGTGCAAAAGCCATGGGGATAAAGGTCATCGCACTGACCGGAAAGACAGGCGGAAAGCTTGCAGGCTTTTCAGACATCGCCATAAAGGTTCCCGAAACCGAGACCTACCGTATACAGGAGCTTCATCTTCCTGTATATCACTGTTTGTGTATGATGCTTGAGGAAAGATTTTTCGGAACGGCAAACTGAGTTCTTTTCAGATTGTTGAGACAGTATCTCCTGTTTTCCACCATCGGCAGGGCCTTTGCCAGAAAAGACCTGATCCTGAAAGCCAAAAGACCCCGGCGGTATCTTCCGTCCTTTATCAGCTTCCCGTCATGCTCTATCCTGTAAAGTTCCTCGAAATGAAGATCTGATCTGTTGTTTGAGACCCCTTCCCTGTCACATACCGCGACAAAAAGATTCATATGAAGAAACCTCCTGCCGTCGGAAAACAGCCTCAAAAGCTGCTCGTGATCTCCCGCTATCCTGTATGAGGTGTCAAATCTGTATTCCCGAAGGACCTCTTTGCTGTAAAAGCAGGACTGATGCCCCACAGAGATCCTGTCTGCCTCCCTGTCCGCAAAGTGGAGCTGAGGAAAACAGCACATTTTCATGGTATATACCGTATTTCCGAAATACACATCAGCCTTTTCACAAAAATACAGGGATGCATCCCTGATGACATTCTCATCAAAAAACCTGTCACCGGCGTTCATGAAAATGATCCGGTCACCGGACGCAAGATCAGCTGCCCGGTTCATGGCATCATATATCCCGCTGTCTTTTTCGGTCACATGTCTGACCTTTATTCTTTCACTTGTAATACTTTTCAGGACATTTTCGACGATCTCGTTTGTCCTGTCGGTGGAGCCTCCGTCCTTTATGATATATTCGATATCGGCTTCTCTTTGGGCCAGGACACTTTTCATCGTCTCTTCTATGCAGTTTTCACTGTTCAGGCATACCGTGATCACAGATACCATTTCATTCACCCTTTATCAGCTCATGAAGTTTTTTTGCAGCCGCATCCCAGCTGTAGTTCTCCATGATGAAATTCCTGTCATCCCTGCATTTCTTTTCCCAGTCCATACCGGCTTTTGCAGCCTTTGTTATCTCCTGCGCCCACTTCCGGACTCCAAAGCCTTTGATGATCCTTCCTGCCTCTTCATTATACAAAATATCGTATGCCAGCGGAACATTGTCCGAGATCAGAAGATAATCACCAAAACCCAGAGCCTCAGGGAGTACAAAACCAAAGCTTTCCCACTTTGAGGGAAGCACAAATATCTTTGCCTGCTCATACTCCGAAAAAAGCGTCTCTTTGTCGGTTATCTCTCCCAAAAGAACTATCCTGTCCTTTAATGAGGGATGTTCCACAACCGTATCCTCAACCTTCTTTTTCACCTCATCGGTATATGATCCGATCAGCCTGAGTTCCAGATCGTGCTCCGGTGCCGAGGCTACAAAAGCATCGATAAGAAATGCCGTATTCTTTGGCGGGGTTCCCAGCTTTCCGACGGTTATGATCCTGTTCTTTTTTTTCGTATGATCGGCTCTTCTGTTTTCCGGGATATATATTCCATTTGTAATAAATGCTATATCCTCTCCGGTCTCGCGGCAGAACTCTCCCACAAGCTTTGTCGTCTCCCCGGAAACTATATCGGCAAGCTTCAGGGTCTTTCTTTTGATAAAGGCCCTCGGATCCTTTTTTTTGATCTTTTGCAGCTCCGCAGGCCCCAGATCAAGCTTCAGATAGATCTTTGACCCCTTTTTCAGATATCTCTTTGCCGCCAGGCAATACAGAAAAGATGACAGGTTCAGATGATAGATGTTCAGAACATCGATCCTGTCAGCATTCCTTCTGATGAAATTGAAACCGTCTATACACTTTCCGAGGCTCCTTTTCAGAAACACCACTTTTGCGTGTTTCATCCTTGTCCCGGCATAGGGATATTCCCCGTTTTTGTAAGTGACTATATGGGATCTGATCTCGGGGTAATTTTTTGCAAGGGTCTCGGGTATCATCCCGACATCCTTCAACAGATGTGCATTTTCAGTTCTGGTAAAGAGAGTATAAAATTCCATTGATCCCGCGGGCAGATCCTTTTACCTGTCTTCTCCGCCTATCTCCATCCGTCGTATACGGAACTGCACATCCTCCAGCAGCTTTCTGTTTGCGGCGATTATATCCGCCTGAAGCCCCAGTATGAAGGTCATGAATCCCATCATCACGAGCATTGAAGCGACGACCAGCGACTGGATATGTCCCATTCCGTTTCCCTTTGCAAAAAATATCAGGAATCTTATTATCATCACCGCCCCTATGCCAAAGGGGATACTTCCGCATATGAGAAAGAACACCAGCGGCTTGTACATCATGAACGCCCTTATTATGGTGAGCATGGATTTTTTGATATAACCGCCCATGCTGTGAAACAGCCTGGATTTGCGAAGCTCAGGATTTGTCCTGACGGGTACCGAGGTAATGGCCATCCTGTTCCTGCCCGCCTGTACTATGGTCTCCAGAGTATAGGTATAGGAATTGACGACATTTATATGCAGGGCGGCATCTCTGGAATAAGCCCGGAATCCGCTGGGGGCATCGGGTATATCTGTAGCGGATGCCACTCTGACCACAAAGCTTCCGAAATGCTGGAGTTTTTTCTTCAGAGGCGAAAAATCGGCGATATCATCTATCGGCCTCTCACCCACGACGATCTCTGCATCATGATCAAGGATCGGCTTGACAAGCTTTGCTATGTCATCACCGCAGTACTGGTTGTCCGCATCCGTGTTAACTATGATATCGGCACCGTTTCTGATGCAGGCATCGATCCCGGCCATGAAACCCTTTGCCAGACCCTTGTTCTTCGGAAAACTGACGATATAGTTGACGCCCCACTCCCTTGCTACCTTCACCGTATCGTCGCTGCTGCCGTCATCGATTATGAGGATCTCTATCTCATCGATCCCCTCGATCTTTTTCGGGAGCGCATCAAGCGCTATCGTCAGGGTCTCCGCCTCATTCAGGCACGGTATCTGGATTATCAGCTTCATCTATCCCTCCTCCTCTTCATCAGAGGTATCCTTTGCTATGTATATGGGTCTCCTCTTTGTCTCAAGATAGGTCTTTGAAAGATACTGTCCGACTATCCCTATGCAGAACATCTGTATACCCGAAAGCATCAGAAGTATACACACAAGAGACGACCATCCGCTGGTAGGATCACCAAACACCAGCTTCTTCACTATAATAAAAACGATCAGCAAAAAGGCAACAAATGCCATGAATATCCCAAAATAGGTCGCCATCGAAAGAGGAGCGGTGGAAAAACCGACAATACCGTCGATCGCATATTTGAAAAGCTTCCAGAATGACCATTTCGTCTCTCCCGCAACCCTTTCAACATTTTCATATTCAAGCCACTTTGTCCTGAACCCTATCCAGCCGTAGATACCCTTTGTGAAGCGGTTGTATTCCTTCATGGAAAGGATGCTGTTCATCATCTTTTTTGTCATTATCCTGTAGTCGCGGGCACCGTCAACTATATCGGTATGGGACATCCTGTTTATGATCCTGTAAAATAGCCTTGCAAATACGGATCTGATCGGAGGTTCACCCTTTCTGGACACTCTCCTGGTGGCGGCGGAATCATAGCCTTCGTCAATGACGGCCGAAAGCATCTGTGAAAGGAGTGCCGGCGGATCCTGCAGATCCGCATCCATGCACACCGTGAAATCACCGCGTGCATGTTCAAAGCCTGCAAAAAGGGCTGCTTCCTTGCCGAAATTTCTCGAAAAAGACACAAACCTGACTCTGAGGTCCTCCTTTCTAAGCGACCTGACCACCTTCAGAGTATCATCCGTCGACCCGTCATCCACAAAGATAATCTCAAATTCCAGCTGATCCCATCTCTTTTTCAGGGATTCAAATTCCTTTGTTATTTCCTTGTAAAAGATCGGTATGGCCTCCTGCTCGTTAAAAGCCGGAACCACCACGCTCAGAAGCTTCATCCGTTTTCCCTTCTCCTCAGGATATCATGTTCATTACAGTTTCCGGAAAGCCTGATCCTCAGCTCCTGTTCGGGATGAGGGGCACTCTCCTGCTCATTTCCTTCCATATCCTCTATACTTAATATTACAGCTGTCACATTTGAAAAGTCCGGTTTCATTATCTCGATCTCTTCGCCCCTGACAAACTTGTTTTTCTGCCTGACATATACCCATCCGTCAGGATCACATTTCTCCACCCTTCCCAGGTAGGTATACTCCCTTATATATGTATTATTGTCATATATCTGAGCCTCTTCGGACGGTTTTCCAAAGTAAAAACCGGTAGTGAAATCCCTTATCGTACACTTTCTGATCTCTTCATCGTACCACCTGATATTACGCCTGTACTTTTCAGGATCCTCAAAATAATCATCTATGGCTCTCCTGTAGGTCCTTGCTACGGTTGCGACATAGAGAGCATTTTTCATCCTTCCCTCGATCTTGAAGCTGTCGATCCCGGCTGCAACAAGTTCCGGAATATGATCTATCATGCAAAGATCCTTTGAATTAAAGATATATGTTCCGCGGTCATTTTCAAAAACAGGGAAGTACTGTCCGGGCCTGGTTCCCTCTGACAGAACATACTCCCATCTGCAGGGGTGGGTGCACTCTCCCCTGTTTGCGTCCCTTCCCGTCAGATAGTTTGACAAAAGACATCTGCCTGAATATGAGATACACATTGCTCCGTGAATGAAGCTTTCGATCTCCATTTCATCAGGTATATGATCCCTGATATCCCTGATCTCCTCAAGTGAAAGCTCCCTTGCGGATACGACTCTCTTTGCCCCCTGCTCCATCCAGAAAAGGAATGAAAGATAGTTTGTATTGTTTGCCTGTGTGCTTATATGTATATCTGTTTCGGGACAGATCCTTTTTGCCAGAGTAAACATTCCGGGATCCGATATGATCAATGCATCGGGACGAAGTCTTTTCAGCTCCTCAAAATAGCCCTCTGCCTCGGCAAGGTCTCTGTCGTGAGCCAGAACATTTGCAGTCACATGAACCTTTACTCCTCTTTCATGCGCAAACTCTATGCCCTCCTTCATCGAATCCGGACTGAAATTTTTTGCCTTTGCCCGGAGAGAAAAAACCTCTCCGCCTATATATACCGCATCGGCACCGAATGCGACTGCCGTCTTCAGTTCCTCCATCCCCTTTGCGGGGATCAAAAGTTCAGGTTTCTTCATCCTCGTTTCACCGAGACCGTTATCCCGTCACCTGCGGAAAGCACCGCACTGACAAGACTGTCATCATTTTTTATGGCATACAGGTAATCCCTCATCCTCCTGTGGATGGTACGATCCCTTCTTTCAACCGCAAATCTTGATTCCAGGATATCCCCTCCCCTGAGGCAGTTGTCCGAGATCAGTATCCCTCCGTCAGAGAGCAGTCTTTTGACTTCGGGAAGGAAATTGATGTACTGTCCCTTTGCCGCATCCATGAATATCAGATCAAAACTGCCGGAAAGCGTCGGGAGAACCTCATTGGCATCTCCCTTTATCAGCCTGATCCTGTCCTCAAATCCTGAAAGAGCAATATTCTTTTCGGCCTCTTTCACTCTTTTGTCAAAATCCTCTATCGTAACGATCTGTGCATCATCAGGTCCCCACTGTGACATGAGGATCGCTGAAAAGCCCACGGCAGTTCCTATCTCCAGTATCCGCCCCGGTCTTTTCATTTCAAGGATCACCTTCAAAAGACTACGGACTTCATTTCTGATGATCGGAACATTATCTTCCTTTGCTCTTTTTTCAAGTTCTTCAAGAAACGGGGTGTTTTCCCTTTCAAGGGAATCTATGAACACCTCCGTCCTGCGCTTTTCACTCTCCATCTGTGCTGCTTTGTTCTTTTTCGCCGTCCTCATCTTCGGATTGCTCATCACCTGAGGTATCCCCTGCATCCTCATCTATCGCTCCGCTCTCCGCAGTTACATCCACGGTCACCGTACTGCTTCCTTCCGCGGAGGAGGCCGCAGAGCTTCCCTTTTCCTCCTCATCCCCGTCCTTTTCGGCTCCGGCCATGACCCTCATCATGTCCTCGGCAGTCATGGAGGTGCTCAGCATATAGTCCCCGGGATTCAGCTTTCCCCTGTAGGAGGACAGCAGAACCTGGATGTAAAAGAGCTTCTCATCTCTGATCAGGCCCTTATTCTTCAAAATCTTTCCTATGTCCATGGCAGAAGAACCCACCGGGATGACCACTTCCTCGTCAAATCCCACTCCCTCAGTCATGGGTCTTTCGGAAAAGACTCTGTAGCCATAATCATAGGAGATCAGACATACCTTTCTGATCAGAGAAAAAGCTACGACCAGTATGGCGATCCTCACGGACGCATTTAGGATTCCAAGTACAATTTTCTTTACCGCTGTTAACATCTAAAAATCCATATTCTCCATGATCCGGTCAAACACACCCTGCATCATACTGAAAAAAGCCCATTCAGTCATCAGAAAATCGTTCACCTCAGGCAGGTAAAGGATATCCGAATTTTTTTCCCGAAGTCTTTCCACCTTTTCATATATGTCCTCTCCTGCCGGCGAATGCTGCAGAAAATAGTTCTCCTTCCTGAACTCAAATACCTTTTCCTTCACATCGGGACTCTCATCAAGTTTTTTTGATGCATGTATGTACTCCCTGTATTCGGGGGTACTCTTGAGAGTGTCGATCAGCCGGTCAACGCACATTCTTATCTCTTCATCCGCACTCATGTTCAAACCTCCATGATGATCGGCAGGATCATCGGTTTCCTCCTGGTCTTTTTCCAGAAATAGTCTCCGACATTGTCCCTCAGTGAATTCTTCATCCTGCTCCAGTCCGTGATACCCCTGTCAAAAAGCTCATCCATGGTCTCCTGGAGCACATCATAGGCATCGTCCATCAGTTCATCGGAATCCCTGACATATACAAAGCCTCTGGAGACTATGTCAGGTCCGGCAAGCACCTGCCCCGTACCTTTTTCAAGGGTAAGTGCTATCACCACTATCCCGTCATCAGCAAGCCTCTGTCTGTCACGAAGCACGATGTTTCCCACGTCCCCCACTCCGAGTCCGTCCACATACACGGCCCCTGTCTGGACCCTGTCCACCACCTTTGCCCCGTTACAGTTTATCTCAAGGACATCTCCGGAATGGAGCATCATGATCTTTTCTGACGGGATCCCCAGCTCTGCCGCTATCTCCGACTGGGCATGCCTTTGTCTGTACTCTCCGTGCACCGGTATGGAATACATGGGTTTGACCAGCGAATAGATGAGCTTGATCTCCTCCCTGCAGGCATGTCCCGAAACATGCACATCCTGAAAAATGACCTTTGCTCCCTTTGCCTCCAGCTCGTTGATAACCTTTGACACAGCCTTTTCATTGCCGGGTATGGGGTTTGAGCTGAATATGATGGTGTCCCTGGGCTTGATGGTGATCTTGCGGTGCAGGTCCAGAGCCATCCTCGACAATGCGGCCATTGACTCTCCCTGGCTTCCCGTTGTTATTATCACCAGTTTCTCGTCCGGATAATTCTTGAGCTGGTCTATATCTATCAGTGTGTTGTCCGGAACATTGATATATCCAAGTTCCGATGCTGTCTCGATCACATTGATCATGGACCTTCCCTCGACCACGACCTTTCTGCCGTACTTGTCGGCGGAATTCAGTATCTGCTGGACCCTGTCCACATTTGATGCAAAGGTCGCAACTATGATCCGGCCCTCGGAATGCTCTGCAAACAAAGTGTCAAAGATCTTTCCTATGGTCTTTTCCGAATTTGTAAATCCGGGTCTTTCGGCATTCGTACTGTCACACATGAGTGCCAGCACACCCTTTTTTCCGATCTCTCCAAGCCTTTGCAGATCTATCGCATCACCGTAAACGGGCGTGTAATCCACCTTGAAATCACCCGTATGGACCACGCATCCGGCAGGCGAATAGATAGCAAGTGCGGATGCATCGGCTATCGAGTGGTTGGTCTTGATGAACTCTATACGGAAAGCCCCCAGATTGATGGACTGTCCGTGGTTTATGACCTTTCGTTTTGTGATATCCTTCAGGTTGTGTTCTTCAAGCTTTCTGTCGATCAGTCCTATCGTCAGTTTTGTTGCATAGATAGGCACATTGATTTCCTTGAGGATATAGGGCAGGGCACCTATATGATCCTCGTGTCCGTGAGTTATGACAAAGCCCTTGACTTTGTCTATGTTGTCTTTCAGATATGTCACGTCAGGTATGCAAAGATCTATACCCAGCATATCGTCCTCGGGAAAAGCAAGCCCGCAGTCGACAACAATAATGCTTTCACCGTATTCAAAGGCAGTGATATTCAGGCCGATCTGCTCTAACCCACCCAGCGGAATTATCCTTAACTTTGAATCCGGATCCATATTCGGTTTTTTCACAAAAAATCAGCCTCCGTCTTTCTGAATCTGTGTATCTTCCAAAAGTTTCTCAAAAATCTCCGCGACAGCGTCAAGTTCCACATCGTCTTCGATCTCCGAATACAATGCGGTCTCATCGTCCGCGGAGGGTTCTTCTCTCAAAATGAGGGCCTCACAGTCCTCATCAGGTGACTCGGCAACGAGTATGTAGGTGTTTCCGGAAAGTGTGGTACTCTCCAGAACATAGTATTCCCCTGTACCGTTATCTGTTTCAAATCTGATCTTTTCCATGTTCGTTACGGCGCATATTCAGATAATCCTCCAGTATGATGGCAGCAGCCATACTGTCGATATGCCCCTTCCTGTCCTTTTTGTGATTGCCGGTGAGCCTTATGATCTCATCTGCCTCTACGGTAGTAAGCCTCTCATCTACCATCACAGGTTCAATGCCGGTACGCCTTGAAAGCATATCCGCAAATTCCCTGGCTTTTGCTGCCCTGTCACCTTCATTTCCGTTCATATTGAGCGGCAGGCCCACCACAATGGTATCTATTTTCCTCTCGGCTATGATCTCCTCTATCCTGGCACAGGTCTTTCTCAGGTGATTTTCCTTTTCGCGCCGGATTATCTCGAGGCTTACAGCTGTAAGACCTATCTCATCCGTTACCGCAACACCCACCGTCTTTGACCCGTAGTCCAGACCGATAGCCCTGATTGTCTCTACTTGTCGTCCCAATGGTTGTTCCTGATATATTCCGTCAGAAGTTCTTCCACAAGTTCATCTCTTTCGACCTTCATGATGAGACTTCTGGCATTGTTGTGGCTTGTGATATAGGTCGGATCACCTGACATGATGTATCCCACTATCTGGTTCACGGGATTGTAGCCCTTTTCATTGAGGGCCTCGTATACCGTTGAAAGGACAACCCTGACGCCGGTCTCCGGCTCTGTCTCAACCTTGAAATATTGTGTGCTTCCTAAATCCATGATAACCTCCTGTAAAAAAATAATATGATCACCGGCACCTCCTGCCGGAAAAACGGTTCTGACACAAAACACATCTTCTAATTATAAAATATCCCTCATAAAATAGCAAATTTTCAGCCTCAGGCTTCAAATCTGTATACAAGCCAGGCCATAAATACGGGACCTGCCGTTTCGGTCCTCAATATCCTCTTTCCCATGGATACCGGTATGACGCCCGCCTCCTTTGCAAGCCTTATCTCATCCTCGTCAAAGCCTCCCTCCGGACCGATGAAAACGGATATGTCCTTATTCTCCGAAAGCCCCTCCAGGATATCTCTTGTAAGTGAAAAGCCGGATGAAAGCTCATAAGGGATGAGGGCTGTGTCGCTTTCCTTTGCAGCCTTCAGCGCATCTTCAAAGCTCATCACATCCTTTACCTGCGGGATATGCGATCTTTTGCTCTGCTTTGCCGCCGCCTCGCTTATGGCATTCCACCTCTTCACCTTTGCTTCAGCCTTTTTTTCATCAAGCTTTACCACTGCCCTTTTTGATGCCACGGGGATGATCTCATATACTCCCAGCTCCACCGTCTTCTGGACTATATGATCCATCTTGTCGCTCTTTGGAAGGCACTGAAAAAGCCTGACCCGCACAGGAAGCTCACACCCTGCCTCCTTTATGAAGTCAAGCCTGCAGTGAACGAACCCGTCCCCGAAGGATTCGATATGACATCTGTACTCCCTGTCGGACACTCCGTCAGAGACCGAGATCACATCATCCTTTTTCAGCCGCAATACGTTTTTGATATG
>CAMVDF010000024.1 GCA_947166195.1 uncultured Lachnospiraceae bacterium | reverse complement strand
GTCAGAAAAGAGGACGGAATCTTTCATGTCACTACAGACAGGGGGGATTTTTCATCCGGGCTTGTAATAAATGCGGCCGGAGTATTTGCGGATAGGATACACAACATGATCTGTCCCGAAAAGATCGAAATACAGCCGGTCAGAGGACAGTACTGCCTCTTTGACAGGACTGTTGGAACGGTCATAAATCATACTCTGTTTTCCCTCCCGACAGCCATGGGAAAGGGAGTTCTCGTGACACCCACCGTACACGGGAATCTGATGGCCGGTCCGACGGCAGAAGCTGTTGATGACAGGGAGGCTACAGATACTACAGCTGTAGGCCTTGAAACAGTGCTCCAAAAAGGAAGTCTTTCCCTGAATGATATGCCGAAAAGAAAGGTCATAACATCCTTTGCGGGCCTGAGAGCCCGGGAAAAGGGTGGAGATTTCATTATAGGAGAAAACAGGGACGTGCCGGGGTTCATAGATGTATCGGGCATAGAATCACCCGGGCTTTCCGCGGCACCGGCTATCGGGGTGCATGTTGCCAAACTTGTGGACAAGATCGATCAAAGACCAGACAGAAAGGATTTTGTCGAAAGGAGAAAGGGTACTCCCTCCATGGCAAATGCGGATGAAGCAACCCGTCAGAAACTGATAGAAAAGGATCCGGCATTTGCAAACGTGATCTGCAGATGTGAGCTTGTGACCGAAGGAGAGATCGTTGATGCCATCAAAAGGCCCCTGGGAGCCAGAACTTTAGACGGAGTGAAAAGAAGGGTCAGAGCCGGCATGGGAAGATGTCAGGCGGGATTCTGTTCACCGAAGGCTGCCCAGATCCTTTCAAGAGAGCTTGGCATAAGTGAACAGGAGATAACAAAGGCGGGAAAAGGATCAGAAATACTGAAAGGGATAGCAAAGCATGACATATGAAACAGATATAACGGTCATCGGAGGAGGACCGGCCGGACTTGCGGCTGCGGACAGTGCAAAAAAAGCCGGAGCGGAAAATATCCTTATACTTGAAAGAGATTTCAGGCTGGGAGGCATCCTGAACCAGTGCATCCACAACGGCTTCGGGCTGCATACCTTCAGGGAGGAACTGACAGGTCCGGAGTATGCCGACAGATACATCAAAAAGGTGAAGGAAGACGGTATCAGATGCATGCTTGATACCATGGTCACGGACCTGAAGTGCGATCCTGACGGAAGAAAGACCGTCACTGCCATGAACCGCACGGAGGGCATAGTAAAGATCAGGTCAAAGGCTGTCATCCTTTGTATGGGATGCCGGGAAAGGGCCAGAGGATCCATGAACACTCCGGGATTTCGGGGGGCAGGTATCTACAGCGCCGGAACGGCACAGCTTTTTGTAAATATAAACGGAAAAATGCCCGGCAGACAGGTGGTCATAGTGGGCTCCGGTGATATAGGGCTTATCATGGCACGCCGCATGACCCTGGAAGGAGCAAAGGTAAAGATGGTGGTTGAGATCATGCCTCATTCCGGCGGTCTCAAAAGGAACATTGTCCAGTGTCTGCAGGATTTCGGAATACCTTTGAGACTTTCGCACACGGTCACGGATATAAGGGGCAAAAAGAGGGTTGAGGGAGTATATGTCAGCCGTGTCGATGAAAACCTGAAACCCGTAGCCGGTACCGAGGAATATGTTGAATGTGATACGGTGCTTTATTCGGTCGGTCTCATCCCTGAAAACGAGATAACTCAGAAAATGGGTGTGAAGCTTGATGAAAGATCAAATGCCCCCGTGGTGGGGGATGATCTTCAGATAGGTGAAAGCGGAGTATTTGCCTGCGGAAACGTTCTTCATGTACACGATATAGTCGATCATGTGACCGGAGAGGCCGTGAACGCCGGGGAAAATGCCGCCTCGTTCGTATTATACGGAAAGGTGCCCGAAGGGGCAAAGGGCCTGGTGGAAAGCGCTGAAAAGAACATATATGTGCCGGGAGTGGATGAGGACAAGATGACGTGTGTAAGATGTCCTAACGGATGTCTTTTGTCCGTTCAAAAAGGACCGGACGGGACATTGAAGGTCACGGGAAACCTGTGTCCGAGAGGTGAAGCCTATGCTGTTCAGGAGTATACGGCACCCATGAGGATACTTACAACTACTGTCAGGGTAAAGGACGGGACGACAAAGGCTCTTCCCGTAAAAACATCCTCGGATATCCCAAAGGAAAAACTGACTGAGTGTATCGCGGAATTGAAGGATGTTGAGGTTGAAGCACCAAAAAGGGTCGGTGATGTCATCGTGAAAAACATCGCGGGGACCGGAGCCGATATCATAGCAACGGGAAGTGTTGATAATGTTTGATCCGACAAAAAAATGTCCCGTACTGGGGATCGACGTAAACACAGGCAGGCTTGAAGAGGCTGCGGAATATATTACAGGTGAAAGAAAAAATCTGAAGGGCAGTTATGTCTGCTTTTCAAATGTGCATACAACTGTCATGGCCTTCAAAAACGGGGAATACAGAAAGGCTCTTGAAGGCGCAGGTTTTGTTTTTGCCGACGGAAAGCCGGTCGCCGGCGAACAGAAAAAAAAGGGCTTTGCGGATGCACAGCGTATAGCCGGACCGGATTTCATGAAGGAGATCTTTGAAAGGAGCAGGGATGGTTCCGTAAGCCATTATTTTTACGGCTCATCCCGGGAGACCCTTGACAGGCTCAGGGAAAACCTTCAAAGAACCTATCCCGGCATGGACATCAGGGGCATGTATTCACCGCCCTTCAGAAAACTTACAAAAGAAGAGACAGACCATGATATCGAAATGATAAACGCTTCCGGCGCGGATATGGTATGGATAGGACTGGGTGCCCCCAAACAGGAGCTTTTCATGTACGGTACAAAGGGAAGGGTGAATGCACTGATGCTGGGCGTGGGTGCGGGCTTTTCTTTTCATGCGGGAACAAAAAAGAGAGCTCCCTTGTGGATGCAGAAACTCGGGCTGGAGTGGCTTTTCCGGCTGCTTTCGGATCCGAAAAGGCTCTTTAAGAGATATCTTGTTACGAATACGCAGTTTCTGTGGTATACAAAGGTGATGAAAAAATGATCGGGTGATCTTTTCAAGGTGGGATCATTTATGAAGTTAAGTCTCAGGATGAAAATCTTCATAGTTATTTTTGTGCTTGTTGCGGCAGGTGTGATAAGCTTTGTTTTTCTGGGCAGTTTTCAGTTTTCCAGATTTGAAAAGCTCATTTACGATTCCAACATGGCTCAGGATGAGATCATATCGCAGACCACTGACAGCATGATGTTTGAGACCACGGTGGAAAACCTTCAGAAATTCGTAAAGATGGATGCACAGCGGATAGACTGGGAATTCCGGGACATGAGGGATGATCTTGAACTTCTTGCCGTGGATGTCGAGGACATAATAGAGCATCCGGAAAACTATATGGAAAGGGAGATCAAAGAACCGGACAGGCATGATGAAGGAACTCCTGTGTGTCAGCTGTTGTATTCGCACAGGGCTGACAGGGAGGATCAGCAGGCTGCTTCAAAGATAAAAAAACTTGCAAATCTGTGCCGGGATATGAAATACATTGTCATGGAAAAGGAGGTCATGCATGAAGTGGTCCTTGCGATCCCGGAAGGCCTCAGTATAGTTACGGACCGTCATCCTGAGGACAAGATAGGCAGCAACGGAAAGGTTATCGCTTATGACGCGGATACAGAGCCCTTTTACATAGAGGCGGTAAAGGAGAAAAAGGCGGTTTTTTCCCCCTTAAACTTTGATGAGCATCACGGACATTACAAGGTCAGTGTCGGAGTGCCTGTATATATCAACGGGGAGTTTGCCGCACTTATCGGCGGATCCAGATTCCTTTCGGATATGGATGACATGGTGACCGAAATGAGCCGTGATATAGGTGAGGATTCCTTTATATGTGTCGTAAGCGATGATGGAGACATCATATACTCGGAGAAGGAGGAAGGAGAGCTGTTCTTTGACGGAAGAGGGGAAAACAACATCCTGGATCAGCCGGATCACGAACTTGCAGCTCTGGGTCAGAAAGCCGTAAACGGAGAAACGGGTTTTGGTCTGATAAATCTTGACGGGGAGGAAACCTATCTTGCGTATGCGCCCCTTGAGACTGTCGGATGGACCATGCTCGTGGGTGTTTCAAAGGAAACGTTGAGACAGCCTTCAAAGGAACTGGTTGCCCATGTGGATGAGATCACGTATGAGACCATGGACAGGACGAAAAAGATGTCGGACAACTTAAAGGGTGCGCTGCTCCTCATCGCTGCGGGACTCATTTTTCTTTCTGTTTTTACATCTCTGCGCTATTCCAGAAAACTGGTCAGACCCATAAGAGTCCTGAAAAATGCAGGTATCAGATTTATAGAAAGAGAAGATATCGGACTTAAATATACACAGGATTTTTTCGGTGACCTGAATCTGTATACCGGTGATGAGACAGAGGATCTGTGGCTTACCATGAGGGATCTGGAGCAGAACTTCAGGACATCCATGCAGAAGCTTGAGGGTATCACTGCGGAAAAGGAAAGGATAGATACGGAGCTTTCCATAGCGGCCAGACTCCAGTCCTCCATGCTTCCAAAGGTCTTCAACGATGTATTTGCCCTGGCAAACGAGCTTGATCCCAAGTGGGCAAAAGAAAACTTTAACAGGATGAACCTTTGTGCGCATCACGGGGACAAGTCCTCACAGTTTAAGAATATCAATGATTTCCTGAATGCGGAGCACAAGCTTATTATCGATAATAAGTGCATCGAAAACAGTGCCGCCCAGAAGAACAAGTCATGGTACAAGGGTGGAAAGGTCAAAAACGTAAAACTTTCGGATCTTGAGAATCAGGCCGGAATGGGCAAAAATCAGGGATCAAAGGCCAAAAGACCCAATCAGAAAAATGCCGTAAAGAAAGGACCGTCAAAAATGCTTTGAAAAAAGGAGGAGACCATGGAGATCAATACGGAACAGATTGAGAAACTGTTTGCGGCTTCCGATTTTTCAAAGGAGACAGATCTGAAAGAGAGACTGGCCAAAAAGATATCCGCCACCAAAAAGGTCTCTCTTGACGATCTGATGGAAAAAGAAGGCATAAAGAAGAAAGAAAAGACCGTGGAAACGCCCGGAAAGAGGAAGACCGTCCAAAAACAGTCTCAAAAAACGATGAAACCGCCCGTTATGTGATAGGCGAGAGGGAAAAACATGGGATTAAAATTTAGATTTGGCAAGCTGGGACAGGGATACAGCGAAGATCAGAAAATGCAATATGACGAACTTGCAGCCATGTACGGCAGCAGGGTTTATGTGAATATTGATGAAATGATGAGGGACAAGGAGGAACTGGACAGGCAGCTTAGAGAGATCACCGGACAGGTAACCCTGAAGACAACCGGAAAATACGGGCAGACTGTAACTGTGACCATGACCAGTTTTTTCCATGAACTGGCCAATTTTTCCACCGATCCGGAGGAAAAGGCGATGTGGATGGGCTTTCATGATGAAATGATGGAGGCCTCCGTGAACCTGGAGGATGATCCGGAAGAGAGTATGACTGTTCTCATGTACAATACCAATGATCCTGAGGGTCCCGTCAGATATTTCAACGCAGTCATGGAAGAAAGGATAGATGATATCCTGCAACGGGCCCGCAGTGCCTTTGAGGAGAAAAAAAGGAAGCTTCAGGTCACGGAAGAGTTTTCGGCCGACAGCTTAACAATGAATACTCTTAATATCGCACTGGATGTCGTCGATATGGCCGTGAAGGGTGTTACGGAGGAACAGCTCACCCAGAAGGGCGATCAGGAAATAGCAAACTGCGTTGGAACTTTGATGACGGGAAGCGGTGATTATACGAAAAAGAGAAACGGCGATCCCACGGAAGAGGTAAAGATCAGTGATTATGTGAGGGCAAACAGGATACTGCCCATGCAGAGCCCGACCACACACGCCCTGAAGACCATGAGTGCATACAAAAACTATCAGGACAGGTTGGCAAAGAATGAGACTACGCCTGATGACGAGATGGCTGTAAGACGTATCTTTATATCTGAAACCGCAGCTTCGCTGTATGATATCCAGAAGATACAAAAAAACTTTAAGGATCAAAGGGTAAAGGATCTCTTCCCGAAGATCATAAGTTCTGCAGCTACTGACGCTATAGGCTTCAGGGAGCCCTTTACCAGATACAGATATACCGTGATGCTGCGCCGGGGGCTCATTGAAAAGGGCTGGCCCATGTCTGATGTTGATGTGCTTGGGAAACTGGCAAATACTTCGCATTATTTTGCGGACGATATGATTGCAAGCAAAAGAGAATGGGACCAGTACGAAAGTGAGCTTGAAAAATATAATAACGGAGAAATACAGGATAAACCCCGGGAGCCGGATTACAAAAGGTTTACCGAGGAAGATATATCCGCAATGAATGCCATAACCGAAAAACTGAATAGTCTTTCCGATCTGTCTCCGAAAAACGAGGAGGAAAGAAACGAGATCCTCAATTCCGTTTCCGACGTGATAAAAAGTGCAACGGACAGAGTCAGGACGAAGTATGCCACGCTGGCTGATGCGCTCGTGGGGATAAGTAAATGTGTTGAAAGAAAGCTTACGGATGCGGAAAAGAATCTCCTGGCGGATCCTTCCCCGCTGAAGCAGATGTTTGATGAAAATCCCGTAAAGGAATACACCGCAGAAGAACAGGAAAAGGATATAAAGGATGTTACGGATCTGTTTGAAAAGGACAGGGAACTGAACGATATATACAAGACAGATCCCTGGGCTCATGATATGGTGAGAGCCATTCAGGCACATGCCAGAAACGGACAGGAATTTGTGGATGCGGTAAAGAGTACCATCGGGGAAGATGCATTTAACGGCTTTGCAGCCCGTGAAGGCAGGGGTGATGACTACAGCAAGGCGATCGATATCCTGACCTCTCCGGACTCACCCTATAATGTGTCAAATGACCACAATATTGCAGAGAGGGTCAGAACATCCCTGATAGTAAACCAGAAGACCGGCTACATCTATTCAACCGTTTCTCAAAACGACCTTCGGGGTATTCCGGGTATCATAGCCGGTGCCGTCGGGGAACTTACGGGTGAGGAAAACCGGGAACGCATAGATGAGGCAATGAAGGGAAATGCTGATTTCTCAAAGGAGCAGGAATTATTAGACCGCTTGAACCATGTGATCAATGATCCCGGGAACATGAGTGTGCCCGATCAGCAAAAGGAGATAGCATCATGCATCGAAGGACTGCTGGTACCTTACGCAAACAAGGCACTCAACGGACTTCATCCGGATGAAGATAATCTTTTGGACCGGTCATATTTTACCGACAAAGAGCCGGATCTCATAACCGGAGTAAAGGCTGACGGACAGCAGTATATCAATGACAGCCTGGCAAAGAGGCTGCAGAATGTGCTGGGAACCGTTGAAAGGTCTCTTGACAGGGCGCAGGAACTGATGAAACAGGAAAACAAAAAACCTGTATCTGACAGCCTTTCAGCCTTGAGGAGCTTTGCAAAAAATGTCAGGCTGGGAACATTGACATCCGAGATAGAGTCCATGGAACCCATTGTGACAGACGAAAATATGCGAAGCGGTAATATTGAGTATTCCGGGGCATGCTACGAACTGAAAAGCATATGGATGGATTTTGCCGCCGAAAGGAAAAACGGAACTCTTACCCCTGAAAAGGAAGGAGAATACTGGAATAGGATCAATGCACAGTACGATGCCATCGAGGCAGTATATGCCGCACAGCCGCAGGAAGAGGAACAGGAAGAAGTGCCGGAGGAGGATGATGATGAACTTGATTCATATAATGATGCCGGTCCGAAAGAGATTCCAAATCCCTTCAATGACCCGGATTTTTTAAGACGGAACGGACTGGAGCATATGATACCAAAGGCCGAGGTCAATAAACCTGTCCCTTTGGATGAGGGAACCGTCGAGGCCGGACGAAAGGCCATTAAAGACAGACGGGAAGCCATGGATAAGGGCTGGTCATTAAGTGACGGTTCACTGTATCGCAGACTGAAAGAATTAAAGGCTCTTACTTCACGCTATGTTGGAGGAGAATATGAAGGTGCGGTACACGAACTGGATTCGGCATTGGCAAGTGTGATCGAAGGACCCTTTGGCAGATATGATCCGAAAACCAGGCAGCAGCGGATAGGGCAGGTCTTTGATTCGATCGAAAAGCTCAATACGTTCAGGGATTCCTTCGAGATCGACAGGGTTGGCAGTGACCGGATGAACCCCGGAAGGGAAAACCTTGAAAAGATATTTGACAGCCTGGACGGATTATCTGTAAGCCCCGGTCCCGTTTTTGAAAAGTACGTCTGTGCAAAACCTTTGCTTGAGGAAGTAAAAAGCCTCAAAAACCGGATCACGATGGATATCCAGGCAAGAGCTTTGGACTCTGTTTCTGCAGAACTTGAACAGCTTAAAGAAAGCGGGGATATAGATAGCTATGTCTACGAAGAGATAAAGCCGTATATTGACAGGGACAGGACCGTTCCGAAGCAGGAATACGGCAGGGTTGTTTCGGCATACAATGATCTTTCCGATGCTTATATCAGTCAAAATTCCTATGCGGAGGATCTGGCTGCCTATATGGGCGCGGTCAGAAACGGTACGGAGGCGAAACTCGGTATAAAGACTGCCATGAAGGAGGATGACTGCCTGAAGGCGATAAACCGTATGCTCAACAATGCCGATTCCTTCTTCCACTCTGACTCGCCGCAGTTCAAATCGGTCAAGCAGGCTTTGTCAAAGCTTGAAAAAGGTACTCTTGATGACAGAGGCAGGCAGAAACTGAAGGATGACGTAAAGATGTGGCTTACCGATCCAAAACAAAAAAGGATCGACAATCACGGCAGGAACGAATTTGACAATACCAGGTTCAACTATATGTTCACTCTTGCAAACGAACTGGATCCGAAGTGGGCAAAGGAAAACTTCGATATGATGAAGCTTTCCATCCTGCCCGGAGACGGTGCAAAAAACAGCCGGTTCTACGATATCCATGATTTCATGAATTATACGCACAAGAACATCGTAGATGGCGGATTTCTGAGAAATCCACAGGCTGAAAAGAACGCAAAAGCCACTGCCTGGTATAATAAACCCCTGGCTGCAGGTGATGAAGGTATGGTTGAGGAAGCGGAGCGCATCAGAAAGGATGTAAATTATGCTGCCCGCGACAGGCTGAAGGTGGAGCTTGGAAACCTGGATCACATTACCGGACAGGAAATAGATGAACCTGATCCGGAGATGAAGAAAAATCTTGGTTTGCTTTTTGCCTACAGACATAAACTTGATAACCTGGTCTACAATAATGAAGTTGTTAACGAAAGAATGGAAAAGACCGTTCTGAAGGAGGCGAGAGACAGAGCACTGAACCAGGTGAAGGCCTTCCTTGAGGATCCCGCAAACAGCAAAAGCAGGATCTACCAGAAAGCGCTTGCAGCCTACGGAGTCATCGATCCCAGAGCTGCCCACGATTACATCAAACAGTACAATCTTGCCCATGCAAACGACAAAAAGGCAAAGCCCGTAAGCCTCACTGATCTGGAAAAGAAGGAGGGGCTTGATATAGGAGCAAGAAAGGATTATTCAGACAAGAAAGCGGCCAGAAAGGCTGCAAAAGCAAAAAATGCATCAGATGGATGGGAGATCATCCAGAAACCGCAGAGGTAATCTGATATCGTTTTTATCATATCCCGCAGCATTTCACAAAACGGAATGCTGCGGGATTTTTTGCCTCTGCGGGTTTTGAGGATTAAACTGACGATCTGTGGTATACTGTAAATGTTTCATTCGGATCGTAAAAGGAGGAGACCATGGCAGATTTTGTGATGGCCCTTGATCAGGGGACTACCAGCTCCAGATGTATCATCTTTGATAAAAACGGAAGGGTCGTATCATCTGCCCAAAAGGAATTTGAGCAGTATTATCCGAAGCCCGGCTGGGTGGAGCACAACCCGAAGGAAATATGGTCCTCGCAGCTTTCGGTCATGGCTGAGGCTGCAGCCCTGATCGGTGCAAAGGCGGATGATATGGCAGGTCTTGGCATAACCAATCAGAGGGAGACCACCATAGTCTGGGACAGAAACACCGGTGAACCCATTTATAATGCCATAGTATGGCAGTGCAGGAGGACTGCGCCGATCATAGATGAGATCACGGGAAGAGGATACTCGGGTCTGATAAGGGAAAGGACTGGGCTGGTACCCGATGCCTATTTCAGCGCGAGCAAGATCAAATGGATCCTTGACAATGTCCCCGGAGCACGGGAAAAAGCTGAAGACGGAGAACTCCTTTTCGGAACGGTGGACACGTGGCTCATATGGAAACTGACAAAGGGAAGGGTTCATGCAACGGACTACACCAATGCATCCCGCACCATGCTCTATGATATAAAGGCTTTGAAGTGGGATCCGGAATTATTACAGTTGTTTGATATCCCGGAATCAATGCTTCCAAAGGTTTATCCGTCGGGGCATATATACGGATATACCGACGAGGATATCGCAGGCGGGGGGATACCCATAGCCGGAGTGGCGGGTGACCAGCAGGCTGCTCTTTTCGGACAGTGCTGTTTTGAAAAGGGAGATGTGAAAAACACCTATGGCACCGGAAGCTTCATATTGATGAACACCGGCGGGGACGTCATCACCTCAAAAAACGGACTGGTGACGACCATAGCCGCAGGATGTGAGGAAAAGCCCGACTATGCCCTGGAGGGAAGCGTTTTTGTGGCGGGAGCCGCCATCCAGTGGCTTCGGGACAGCATGCGTATGATAAACAATGCAGCACAGTCGCAGGATTACGCTTCCGGGGTTTCATCGTCAAACGGTGTTTATGTGGTGCCGGCCTTCACCGGACTTGGTGCACCCTATTGGAACCAGTATGCTCTCGGAAGCATTTTCGGTGTGACCAGAGGCTGCAAAAAGGAGCACTTCATCCGCGCCACACTTGAATCCATAGCCTACCAGTCCTATGATGTATTTTGTGCCATGGAGGAGGATGCAAAGGTTGGCATCAAAGAACTGAAGGTTGATGGCGGAGCAAGCGCCAATGACCTTTTGATGAAATTCCAGGCGGATATCAGCGGCTGCACCGTCAGACGCCCCGGGTGTATCGAGACCACAGCCCTGGGAGCGGCATATCTTGCGGGTCTTTCCACAGGCTTTTTCAAAGACCGGGATGAGATAAAGAATAACATGTCGGAATCTAGCGAGTTCATCCCTGACATGGATGAAACAGAAAGACAGAAACTCCTGGCCGGCTGGAACAGGGCAGTTAAAGCGGCCATTTTCTGGGCTGACTCACAATGATAAGGGCCGGCAGCTCTTTTCGTCGGCAGAAAATCATATGTTTTGTGAGGAATCAAAGGTTTTTTGACGAACAAAACATATGATTTTCTGCCGCAGGCAATTTATGTGGGATTATACTTTGTAAAAATGTTTTCAGGAATATGAAATGATGAAAGGAGAGAATATCTTGAAGGAATCATTGAAAAAGAACGGAAAGGGCATAATCCTCATGTCGATCTCGGCCCTGAGCCTTTCCGTAGGCCAGCTTTTGTGGAAGCTGGCAGATCTTGGGAGCATGATGGGTGATATTGGCAGTTTTTCAGGTGTCATGGCAGTATTTCTGAAGGTTCTGCCCGGATTCATCATATATGCCGTCGGAGCCCTCATCATGACAGTGGCTCTTGGATACGGCGAACTGTCGGTGCTCCAGCCGGTCAATTCCATGAGCTATGTATTTGCGCTGATCCTCTCGGCCATATTTCTGACCGAGCCCATAACTCCCTTAAAGGTCATCGGGATCCTTGTCATCATAGCGGGAGTCATACTGATGGGAGGCAGCAGCAAATGAAAGTAGTGATATGTGTTCTTTCAATGACCTGCATAGCTTCTTTTGCAAGTTATTTTCTGAAGAAATCATCAAATACAGATAATAAGATAAAGATCCTGCTCTCCCCCTGGTTCTATCTGGGAGGCATACTCTATGTCATATCCGCGGGGATCAATATCGTTCTTTTACAGCTCATACCCTATACGGTCGCCATGCCGGTGGGAGCATTGACCTATGTATGGACAATGTTCGTATCAAACAGGCTGCTGCATGAGACCATCACGAAAAGAAAGATCATAGGCATGTTTGTGATCTTTGCCGGAGCGGTCTGCGTCGCACTGGGACAGTGATCATGGATATTCCGGAGCTCTTTCTTGAAAGGATGAAAAAGGACCTTGGTGACGGATATCCGGCCTTCCTTGAAAGTCTTCAACAGGATGAGGTCAAGGCATTGCGCATCAACCCTGTGAAGGGGATGAAGTCGCTTCCGGATGAGCTTGAAGATTTATGGCATCTTGGGGGTGTACCATGGGAGGATACCGGATTTTATTATGAGACGGAGGAGGGTGTGCTGCCGCCGGGAAAACATCCCCTGCACGAGGCGGGAGCCTACTACATCCAGGAACCCTCGGCAATGTATCCTGTAAGCCTGCTCGGTCCAATGAAAAATGAAAGGGTACTGGATCTTTGTGCCTCGCCCGGAGGGAAAAGTACCCAGATCGTATCTTACATGGGTAATACAGGACTTCTGGTCTCAAACGAGATCATCAGATCCAGAGCCCTGACCCTGTCCTCCAATATCGAAAGAATGGGAGCGAAAAACACGGTGGTCACCAATATGGAACCGGCCCGCCTTTCGGCTGCCCTTCCTGCTTTTTTTGACAGGGTACTGGTGGATGCTCCCTGTTCCGGTGAAGGGATGATGAGGAGAGGAGATGCCGCAAGGGAAAACTGGAGCGTGGAAAATGTTTTAATGTGCGCTTCAAGGCAAAGGGAGATCCTTGATGAAGCGGCAAAGTGTGTCAGACCCGGAGGAAAACTGGTTTATTCCACCTGCACCTTTTCAAAGGAAGAGGACGAGGACAATGTGCAGGGCTTTCTTTCAGATCACCCTGATTTTGAGCTGATTAAGTCAGAGAAGCTCTTTCCGCACAGGATCCGCGGTGAAGGCCATTTTGCCGCACTATTTGAAAGGAAGGGAAATGAGGATCGCAGCATCAACTACAGACGTAAGAAAAATACGGGATCTCCTGCGGGGCTGAAGTCCGCACTGGGATTTCTTGAAGATTTTCTGAGTGAAGATGCGTTTTTGCGGATCGATCCCGGAAGGGTCATAGAGTATAAGGACAGTCTTTACCTGATACCGGAAGGGCTTACGGATTTAAAAGGTCTGAGTGTGATCAGACCCGGTCTTTGTCTGGGGAGTATGAAAAAAGAGCGCTTCGAACCTTCTCATTCGCTGGCGATGACGCTTTTGCCGGATGATGCAAAGAATGTCTGCACTCTTGATCATGACAGTTCTGAGGCTTTGGCCTATCTTTCGGGGATATCGCTGGATCTGACGGAGGGCCGGAAGGAAGATATGGCTGACGGGTGGTGCCTTGTCACCATCGGAAGGATATCTGCAGGTCTTGGCAAAAAGACGGGAAATACAATAAAAAATCATTATCCAAAGGGACTCAGGAGGATGCAGGAATGACTATCTATCTTGAACACATCTGCAGGACATACAGGGGAGTGACAGCGCTTGAGGATTTCAATCTGTCGGTAGAGGATGATAAATGCTATGTTCTTGTGGGACCGGAGGGCTCGGGAAAGACAACGGCGCTGAAGATTTTTCTGGGACTTGAAAAGCCTGATTCCGGAAAGGTGAGCCGGATGGGAGACTATAAATATCCTTCCCTCAGAAGCGCGTATGTTTCGCAGGAGGGTAGTCTGAATCAGAAAAAGAATGCCATATGGAATGTCAGAAAGGCTCACCGGACCGCCTCAAAAAACAGGGCGGTGGAGGAGCTTGGCAGATTTCTTTCATCATATGAGATGACATGTCCCGTATCGGAGCTTTCCGAAGGAAAAAGACAGATCGTAGAAATAGTAAAGGCTCTGTTCGTCCCGGCTGATTTCATCGTTCTTGATGAACCCTTTGACAGGATGACAGGTGAGGAAAAAAAAGCTTCCCTGGAATATATCCTGGGACAAAGGGGCAGCAGACCGCTGCTTATGGCTTCACGGAATGAACCGGAGGATGGCCGGATATGATCCTGCCGGATATAGCTGTCATATCAGCCGCCATCGCGGGTTTGACAAGAAAACTGACAGGGTTTAAATTTAGATGTGATCCAAAACACACAAAATACCACAAAGAGGATGTGCATATGTACGTTAACAGAGGATTATTGAAAGCTAATGCAAAAAATACACTTTCACGGGGCTATTGGAGCTGCGTGCTTGGGGGTCTGGTGCTTGCACTTGCCACCGGAGCGCTGGGAAATGCGCCGTCTCCGGGCAATTACGCTTTGACCGGAAAAAGCGGGAGCGGTTCCGATTACTTCGGACAGGATATATACAGCTATGATCCGGCAGGGGCTTTCGGGGACCTTTTCGGGGGTGCGAATATCCCTCTATACATGCTGGAAACCTTTATCGCCATCGTAACGATCACTCTGGCGGTTTCCGTTCTCATTTCGATCTTCCTTTTGCAGCCGTTGGAGGTGGGGTGCAGGAAATTTTATATTGATGCAAGAAAAAACAATTATGATCTGGGAGATATGGGAGCCGGCTTTTCCACAGACTATATGAATATCGTTGAGATCATGTTCAAACGGCAGTTTTTCATATTTCTCTGGTCGCTGCTTTTTATCATCCCGGGGATAGTGAAAGCCTACGAATACAGGATGATACCTTATATTCTGGCAGATGATCCTGGGATCTCTTCAAGAGAAGCATTCCATAGATCGAAGCAGATGATGACCGGCTCAAAGTTTGATGCTTTCCTGTTTGATCTTTCATTTATCGGCTGGTTCCTGCTCGATGCCATCAGCTTCGGACTGGCAGGCATATTCTACGTAAACCCTTACTACTACAACGCCTGTACCGAGTTCTACGCCCTTGTGCAGGCGAAGATTTCACAGAGCACCGTGCCGTCCGCGGGAGCTTATGACTACAATGTCTCTTATCAGCCACAGCAGTCGTGGTCTCAGCCTCCGGCATACACGGCACCTCCGTCGCCGGAAAGCACTTCCTCATCATCGGATACCGTATCCGCAGAGGATGCCAGACCCTTCAACACACCCTACGGTCAATGATGATCAAATACGCGGGATTGAATTAAGGCAATGTCATTAAGTTAAGCAGCCTATCATTTCGTGCGCGAGCAGGGGGGCCCCATGCCGAGCACCTACTGGAGCGCAAGGTATGGGGGGTGACCTGCGGGAGCAAAGTCAAAATATGAATTGCTTAACTTAATGACATTGCCATAAATTTGTCCGGGTCTTTTTTTACTTCACATGATTACCATAATGTGGTAGAATATATGGGATTGGGTGGATTTTGCGCCCGCGTTATTACTTTTTCTTGATATGGGAGGTTACATTCATGGGATTGATCAAAGCTATCACAGGCGCTGCCGGCGGAGTACTGGCAGATCAGTGGAAAGAGTATTTTTACTGCGAGTCCATCGATGAGAGCGTTCTGGTTGTAAAAGGACAAAAGAGAGTTTCAGGACGTTCCTCAAATACGAAGGGCGAGGACAATATCATAAGCAACGGTTCGGTCATAGCTGTAAATGACGGACAGTGCATGATCATCGTCGATCAGGGAAAGGTTGCCGAGATCTGCGCCGAGCCCGGAGAGTTCACCTATGATTCCTCTACGGAGCCTTCGATCTTTTCGGGAAATCTCGGTGAGAGCATCCTTGATACCTTCAAGGCGATAGGAAAACGTTTCACCTTTGGAGGAGACACCGGCAAGGATCAGAGGGTTTATTATTTCAATACAAAAGAGATCATAGGAAACAAGTACGGCACCGCAAATGCCGTTCCCTTCAGGGTTGTGGATAATAATATCGGGCTTGACATTGATATATCCATCAAGTGTTTCGGAGAGTATTCATACAGGATCGTGGACCCCATTCTTTTCTATACCAATGTCTGCGGAAACGTTGATTACCAGTATGAAAGATCAGAGATCGATTCACAATTAAAGACCGAGCTTCTCACGGCTTTGCAGCCGGCATTCGCAAAGATATCCGAGCAGGGTATCAGATACAGCGCCCTTCCCGGACATACCACCGAGATCGCAGATGCTCTCAATGAAGTACTCACAAAGAGCTGGAAGGAAAAGAGAGGTATCGCCGTAGCATCCTTCGGTGTATCATCCGTAAAGGCGTCCGAAGAGGATGAGCAGATGATCAAGGAAGCTCAGAGAAATGCCATCAACAGGAACCCGAACATGGCAGCTGCAACCCTTGTGGGAGCACAGGCTCAGGCTATGCAGGATGCAGCAAAAAATCCCAACGGTTCGATGATGGCTTTTGCAGGCATGAACATGGCCGGGCAGGCAGGCGGCATGAATGCAAGCCAGCTCTTCAGCATGGGAGCGGCTCAGGCACCCCAGCAGGCAGCACCTGCTCCTGCACCCGCAGCACCTGCAGCGGGAAGCTGGACCTGCTCCTGCGGAACCGTGAATACCGGAAAATTCTGTTCCAACTGCGGCAGCCCCAATCCGGCAGGACCCTGGACCTGCTCCTGCGGGACCCAGAATACGGGAAAGTTCTGTTCCAATTGCGGAAGTCCCAGACCCTGATCACAAAACCTGAAAATATAGGAGGATCGTATTATGGAAGAAAAGTCATTTACGGATAAGTTCAACGAGACAGTAGACAAGGCAGCCGAAAAGGCAAAGCCCTATGTGGACAAGGCAGCCGAAAAGGCAAAGCCCGTGGTGGAAAAGGCAAAGCAAAAGGCAAAGCCTGTGGTAAAGGCTGCAAAGACAAAGGCAAAGGAAGTCAAAAAGGCTGTCGACAGCAGGCTGTTTGAGCATGAGGTCATAGTCCAGTACGAGGGCAATTCCTACTATGCAAAGGACATGAATGAAAGGGCCATCGAGGATTTTGCGGCAAAGGGCGGAAAGAAGGATTCGATCAAACAGGTCCAGCTCTATGTCAAGCCTGAGGAAAGAGCCTGCTACTATGTGATCAACAACAAGGAAACAGGAAGGATAGATATCTGAGGAACCGGAGTTTATGGAAAGATTACTGATCATTTCCTCGAATACACAAAAGATGAGGGAATTGCAGCACTTTTTTGAAGGTGACTACAGGGTTCAGGCTCTGCCACTGACAAACGGCAACATAATGAATGAGCTGACCGTAGTTCCGGACTGTATAGTAGTGCATGCGGAAACCCTGACAAGGACTAAACTTTTCGGAATGATGGATCTGCGTGAACAGGAGAGTATCATCAATGTTCCCCTGCTTCTCATTGCCGACGAGGCCGATCTTGATATATTCAAGCAGAACGTGAAACCGGCACCGGACTATGTGGTCCCGCTTGATGCGTCCATGCGCGACATCAGGCTGGGTATCGAGAGGCTATGCGCCACATCCGAAAAGATCAAGTCGATCCTCGTGGTTGATGATGATTCGGTATCATTAAAGCTGGTGAAGTCCTATCTTGATGAGACCTACAAGGTAAATTGTGTGAAGTCGGGGATGCTTGCCCTGAAGTTCCTTGAAAAGCAAAGACCGGATCTGATACTGCTTGACTGCTATATGCCGGAAATGAACGGTGCGCAGACACTGCAGCACATCAGAAGCATGCCAAACCTGAAGAGAGTGCCTGTGGTATTCCTGACAGGCAATTCCGACAGAAATATGGTCATGAACTGTATCTCACTTCATCCGAGTGGGTTTCTCGTAAAGCCCATCAAAAAAGAAGACCTGCTGGCAAAACTGAAGCAGGTGATCTGAGATGAAAAAAATGGTCCTCACGCGACAGTGCGGTGAGGACCTTTTATTTTGCGGGAAAATAATACAAACTGTTATCTGTTTTTGTCGTAGATTATCTTCAGTCCCTTGAGCAGAAGCTCGGGATCCAGGGTGATATCGTGTCTGCAATGGGGGATGATGACAGAGGCAAGACCTCCTGTGGCGACCACTGAGGCCTTTTCGCCAAGCTCCTCCTCGAACCTGTCTATCATTCCGTCTATGCGGGAAGCTTCACCGTAGATGATACCGCTCTTCATGGCATCTATGGTATTGGTGCCGATCACCTTTTTTGGTGTTGAAAAGGAGATACGGGGAAGGAGAGAGGTCTTTGTGACCAGGGATTCCAGTGAAACATTTACTCCCGGAAAGATGATACCTCCTATATAGGAGCCTTCCCTGTCTATGGCTGTCATGGTTGTGGCGGTGCCCATATCTATCACGATATTGGGAGCACTGTAGTAGTTTTTTGCAGCCACGCTGTCCACGGCGATATCCGCTCCGGGTTCGGGACGGGGGGCGGGGGCGGCCTTTCCG
>CAMVDF010000023.1 GCA_947166195.1 uncultured Lachnospiraceae bacterium | reverse complement strand
GAAATACACACGATTCAAGAAGATACCAGGTGAGCGGGAAGGGCTCCTTTGATGTGATCCTTTCCAATCTGGAAAAGCTGATGGCATCGGATTATTCGGGGATAGTCAATATCAGGGTCAATGTAGACATGAGGAACAGGGATGAATACAAGGATGTGTATCATCTGATAAAGGAAAGATTCCCGGATACTTACGGAGACAGGATCTGGGTGTATCCCGGATATGTCAAAGGGGACGGACATCCCGATGCCAGCTGCTTTTTTGATTCGGTACTTACGGGAAAATTTGTCGCGGATCTGGCTGAAAATGACGAAATAAATGCAATGCCTCTGCTGCCTCAGAAAACAATGGGCGGATGCACATTGACAAAAAGATGCGCCTACGTGGTGGGACCCGACGGAGAGCTGTATAAATGCTGGGATGATGTCGGGATCCCGGAAATGGTCGTCGGACATATAGACGATATGTCAAACTGGAACATGGCTCTCATAGCAAGGGGTATGACCGGATGCTCCTATCTTGATTCACCTGTATGCAAAGAATGCTTTTATTTCCCCGTATGCGACGGAGGCTGCCACAAGATCAGACTGAGAAATCTGATGGACGGGGGAGACCGTGACTGCTGCTCCTATTTCAGGGACAGCCTTGATGATCTGCTCGAGCTTCATTACGAACAGAAGATGAGAGCGGAAAAAAACAAAGCGGAGGAAAAGCGATCCGCAAATGAGCCGTGACCGGGGATATAGGATATCCGCAGATCAAAAGGCTTTACGAATGCCTTTATACGGATCCCGGTTTCATGGAAAAACTTCAAAATGATCCCCGGGGTGTCGCAAATAAGCTCAGGATGGATTCCGAGCCTGGACAGATCCTTGATACCGCGGAAAAGATAAAGACTCTTTCCGGAAACGAAAATCCTTTTATTTTTTATTATGGGGAAAGGATGCAGAAGGTCTCTGAGGAAATAACAAAAAAAACGGGACCGGACTGTTTTTTTGATAAGAGGCTTTATGAACTGGGACGGACAGTGAAAAACAGGATGTCGGTATCAAGCTTTCGTATCAGACTCCATCCGAATGTGAGATATTATCCGGTGATGTTTGAGCTGACACAGGGCTGCAGCCAGCATTGTCCGTTCTGCGGCTTTGACGCGAAGGAGCTTTCGGGGGTTTTTCGGTATAACTCAAAAAATTCTGTACAATGGAAGCAGATTCTTGGTATAATAAGGAATGTGGTCGGTCCGGCTGCCGGGATGGGAATCTGCTATTTTGCCACCGAGCCTTTTGACAATCCGGACTACGAGCTGTTTATTAATGATTTCAGGGATGTATTCGGACGCACTCCGCAGACAACAACGGCACTTGGACTGAAGGATCCGCAGAGGCTTCGAAGATTTATCAGCACTGTCAGCAGTCATGATATGTATTGCGGAGCTGTCAGGATCTCGGTCAGATCGTTGGAAGAGTTCTACAGGGTGATGTCGGAGTATTCTCCCGAAGAACTTGCAGATATAGAGATAATAGCCAACAATCCCGAGTCAACATCACAGTATTCGGCTTCCGGAAGAAAGTATGGCAGGGATGAAGGTTGTGCCGATTACAGCATTTGCTGTCTGGCAGGACTTCGGGTCAATATGGCCTCGGGCACGGTATGTTTTGAGGAACCGGAGATGCCTGATGAAGATCATCCTACCGGTGAAAGGATATATGAGACTTTATCCTTTTCTGATGCATCTTCCTTTGAAAAGGCTGTGAGATATCTGTCGGACAGGTATGCCTTTGACGGGATAAAAGACAATGACACCCTGTTTTTTGACAGATGTGTAAAGGTAGAGATAAACGGCAGTGAAGTACTGCTTTCGGGTGACGGGGTGAGGCTTCATATGACCGGAAACAACCTGTTCATAGATGCCGTAAGGCTCATAAAGGATGAAAAGAAGACGGCAGCAAAGCTTGCTGAAAGGCTGAATGTCTCGGGATTTGTAAAAGATATACTTTTTGAAAAACTTGTTCGTATATATAAAAAAGGATATTTAAGGATTCTGCCGGAAGGATGATCCGGATGAGAAGGGTACAGATAATAATACACATAATAAGGAGGTATCGGAAAAATGAGTGAATGGAGCAAGGAGAAACTTGAAAAAGTCTATGCCGAGGTACAGAAAAAAGCAGCGCTGGATGCGGAATTCCGCAAGGAACTCCTCAAGGATGCAAATGCTGCAATAGAAAAGGCGACCGGAGAAAAGATCCCGGAAGGCTTTACTTTGAAGGCTGTTGAGCAGGATCCGAATTATTCGGCAACCTTTGTGATCCCCGATCTTGTCAGCGAGGAGCTGACGGAAGGCGAGATGAAGGAGATGGCCGGTGGTGTAAGCTTCATACTCGGAATTTCGGCATGCGCTGCGGCCGTGGCAGTAGCAGGATGTCCTGCCGATGCATGTGCGGCGGCAGGATGCGCATTTGATGCGTGCGCAGCCCAGGCATGCGGAGCAAAGGGTCATACAGGATGCTGATATTGTAAACCGGGACATTTTTGTTCCGAAAAAAATAATTTTTAAGGAGGATACATTTTATGAGTTGGACACAGAAGGACATGGAAAAGAGTTATCAGGATCTGCTTTTGAAGGCAGTAACAGACGCTGACTTCAGGAAAGAGCTTCTGGCAGACCCCAATGCAGCCATTTCAAAGGCTACAGGAAAGGAGATACCCGCTGATTACAAGATCCGCATCATCGAGCAGGATCCCGCATATCAGGCAACCTTCTTCCTTCCCGAATTTGCAGGCGAAGAGGTTTCCGAGGATGAGCTTACTGCAATGGCAGGGGGATCATGCGCTGCAAATGCATGCGGAGCAAACGGATGCGCAGGTCAGGTAACAAAGTAAGGATCGGTTTTTCATCAGATCGGGCAGGATTTTCCTGCCCGATTTTTGTGCAGATAATGAGCCGGGTGGAAATATGCGTGCCTGCATGCAAATATTTCCATTTGGAAAAAAGCAGCAAAAAGGATTAGCATGAAATGAGGAAAAACAAAGCGGATGTTGTTCTGATCCAGATGCCCCATACATGGCTCAACCCGTCTCTTGCACTGGGACTATTAAAAGAGGATCTGCATTCGGAAGGCATTTCAAATGAGATCATCTACGCTTCTCATCAGTATATCGACTTTATCGGCACGGAGTTTTACAAAAAAGCCGTTAGATGTCTTGATCCCATAGATCGTGCATGGGAGATGCTTTTTGCGCCCTTCACGGATTTTGAGCCCATGGAGGATGCTCTGTCCGTCATTGAAAAGATCTGCCGGTCAAAGAGCGTTTTTTATTCGCAGTACAGGGAAAGGTTTTCATCGGAGGAACTTTGGGATATCCTTAAAGCACTTTGGCCTGTATTGCTTGAAAAAACCGACTGCTTTCTTGAGCATGAAGCGGAACTGATACTAAAAAGAAAGCCGAAGGTTGTGGGATGTTCCGTGCTGACTGAACAGAGAAATGCGTCCTTTGCCATGCTGAAAAGGATAAAGGAAAAGCAGCCTGAGGTTGCAACGATCATCGGGGGAGGGCTTTTTGCAGGAGATGCCGGACCTGCAGTTTCCTCACATCTGCCCTCCATTGATTACGTTTTTTCAGGTGAGGGAGACGGGGCGCTCGGAAAGGGCTGCGCCCTGATCATGAAAGGCAAAAGAGAGGAACTGTTGCTGCAGCATCCCGAATTTCTCGTTCCCGGAGCCCCGGCTGTAAACAGGGCGGTAAAGGATATGAATGATGTTCCCGTCCCTGATTATACGGAGTACTTTGCCCAGCTTAAAAAAGACGGATTTGTGCCGCATGACGGCCTTGTCCTTATTATGGAATCCTCAAGGGGATGCTGGTGGGGACAGAAAAACAGATGCAGGTTCTGCGGACTTCATTCCTGTCCGGATACTTTAAGACACAGAAAAAAGTCGGAGGACAGGGTGTGGAAGGAACTGAACATACTCCGGAAAAAATACGGTGTGTCGGAGTTTATCTTTTCGGACTGTATCATCGACATGGGATTTGTCAAAAATCTTCCTGAGGATCCGCCTGATGAAAGACGGGGACTCAGCATACTTGCGGAATGCAAATCAAACCTCAGGGATGAGGACATGAGAAGACTTAGGAAAAACGGGTTTACGCGTCTGCAGCCCGGGATAGAATCGCTTTCGGATGAGCTCTTAAACCTCATGAACAAGGGAGCATCCACCATAGACCAGCTTGCATGCTTAAAGTATGCCAGAAAATACGGAGTGGGATTATACTGGAATATAATCTATGCACTTCCGGGAGAAAAAAAGGAGTGGTATGAAGGTATGCTTGAGATCATGAAGCATATCCATCATTTCCAGCATCCGACAGGGATGCTTCCCATGATGCTCATGAGAAACAGTGTGTTTTTTGAGGATCATGAAGCCTTTGGGATACATACCGTCCGTACACGGATAAATGAAAGGGCATGTGATCCGGATATTGATTTTTCTTTCAGGACTGCCTATGTTTTTGAAACTCCGGATGTTACAGTGGATAAGGATCTGGAAGAAAGGCTATTTGACGAATTTGAAAGCTGGAGGAGGGACTACAGGTCAGGGAGAAACCTGATCATGAGTGAGACCGGGGACTGTACCCTGATAAGGGACACCAGGGAACCGGGATATAAAAAGGTTTTCCGGCTCACCGGTGCTGCAAGAAAGATAAACGAGCTTGCCCTTGAAACGGTATCGGAAAAAAAGGTAATTGAGGAAATGCATGGATGTTACAGTGAAACGGAGATACAGGATGCCATCGACATGCTGACCAGAAACTGGATCCTTTTCAGGCAGAACGGACGGATACTGTCTCTGGTTCTTCCCGAAAACAGATGGCTGCCTGCGGACAGAAGAACGGAGGGATAATGTATTACAGATTGACGGATGATTACACCCTGCATTCATTTTTGTACAGGAACTACTATCTCTATCATCGAAGTAAACCTGAACCGTCACAGATAAACGAAAAGGATTTCATGCTCCTTCTTGATTGTGATTCAAAACATGATCTGGATGAAAGTGAAGCACTTCATGTCCTGACAGACAAGGGGATCATAGAACCCTGCGGCAAAGGGGAGGCTTCATCCGGCAGGGTATTTCATCAGCATCATGAGCATCGATATGTTCAGGCGGTCAACCTCATGGTCACCGGAAAGTGCAATTATAACTGCCTGCACTGCTTCAATGCATCCGATAATGCGGACCGCATGGAGGAATGGGAGTTAAAGGATCTGGCAAAGCTTTTTGAGGAAGCGGCATCATGCGGGATACACTCCGTAACCCTGACAGGCGGTGAACCCATGCTTCATCCGCATTTCAGGGAAATAGTGCAGGAGATCAAACGAAACGGTCTGGTGCTTGAAAAGCTTACGACAAACGGATTTTTCATAAATGAAGACATCCTCGATATGTTTTTGGAAATGGGGATCTCCCCCCAGATAAAGATCTCCTTTGACGGGATCGATCATCACGATTACATGCGCGGGCACAAGGGGGCTATAGAGAGTACGCTGTCCGCATTCCGGCTTTGTAAAAAAAAGGGCTTTGATACATTTGCCCAGACACAGGTCTTTAAAGACAATCTGCCAACCATGAAAGACACCCTTTGTCTTCTCGAGGATGCGGGAGTGAAGACAATGCGTATAATAAGAACAACGCCCACTCCCCGCTGGGCAATGAATCAGCCTGAGGGAAGTCTGTCCTTTGATGAATATTTTGAAGCCATGATGGATCTTGCAAAATGGTATATGGGCACAAGGCATGAAGCAGATCTGATCATGTGGCGCTTTCTTGTACTGTCATCAAAAAGAGGGACTTATCATATGATAAATGTCACACAGAAGGACGGAATTTACCGGCCTGCTTCATCGGTGTGTCTGGGCAGCCGTATGATGATGGCCATCACCTGCGAGGGGGATGTTATCCCGTGTATGCAGCTTGGAGGGATCCTTTCGGATATGGGAGTTAAATTTGACAGTCTGAAAGAACGGTGTCTTACCGATATCATAAAGGAAGGCAGATGGCTTGATGCCGTATGCCGCAACCGCTACTGGCTCCGTGAGAATAACAGGAAATGTGACGAATGTGAGTGGTTCGGATACTGCGGCGGAGGATGCAGGGCTTTGGGCATACTTGATTCGGATGTGAGAAAGGGGATCTATGAAAGCAGTGCTTCAGATCCACTGGCCTGTGTCTTTTTCAAAAACGGATGGTATGAAAGGATAAAGGAAGAGTTTAAGGATTATGAAGAAGTATGATTTGACCGGACTTATAGCGGGTCTGGCAGGGATTTTCATCCTGCTGTATGCCGTAAATCTTTTTAACGGATATGTTCTGGGAGGGCTGCCTGTTCTTTTGAGGATGCCTTTGATGGTGGTTTCCTATTGGAGTATTGCCCTTTTTCCCTGTCTCATATCACGATACCTGAAAGACAGAGCATCGGATCTGGGATTTAAAGGAAATGAGGTTTGGCGCCAGCTGTTTACAGGTATCCTGACCGGTGCGGGCATGTCTGTCATCTTCACTCTTGTTCCGCATCTTGCAGGCTTTGGGGAATATGTTGACAATGAGCGCAGGTACATATACCTGTGGCAGTTTATATTTGAATTTGTCTATTGCATTGGCGCTGTGAGTCTGGTGGAGGAGTTCTGTTTCCGTGGATTTGTTTTTGCCCGTATAAAAAATCTGACCGGAAGGGAAAGCCTTGCAATAGCGGGTTCGTCGGTCTTTTTCGGTCTGTTTCATCTGTTTTCGGGAGATCCTTTGCAGCTTGTCATCACATCAGCCATAGGAGTTTTTTTCTGTCTTTGCAGATCAAAACTGAAGTACTGTTCCACGCTTTCCCTTATTATTGCCCACGGCATCTATGATGCCATGATCTCTGTCTGGTCATCCGTGTTTTTTTCATGAACTGGGAAACCTAATACAGAAGCCTGATCCTGATATTTGAAAAAAATACATACCAGACGGCAAGAAGGATATGGAAAAGTAATATGCCCGGAATGCTTATGAGAAACTTTTTTTTCTTTGTCTTGTGGTGAAATATGAACATACCTGCAAGAGCGCCGACGGAACCGCCAAAAACAGCAAGCCAGATGAGAGCCGCCTCGCTGATCCGCCATTTTCCGGCCTTTGCCAGAGCCTTGTCAATGCCGTAGACCGCAAGGGTGATGAGATTTATGGATATGAGATAAATAATGAAGATCTTTTCTATCGTCATTTTCTGATCAGTCCTGGCTCAGATTTCTGACAGCCTCGATGGAGGCCTCGGTACTTGTGACATAGTGCATGGTGCTGGAGATGGAAGAGTGCCCCATGAGCTTCTGGACCTTTTCCACATCACCGGTCTTCATGAGCATGGTTTCCGCAAAGGTTGTACGGAGCTTGTGGGGAGTGATGCGGTCAGCCTTGTCTGGCACGCAGCCGTACATATATTTTTTCACCAGTTTTTCCACGGATCTGACACTGATCCGCTGCCCGGATCTGTTCAAAAATACAGCCGGTTCGTTCTTTGGCGGGTTATACAGCTCCCTTCCGTTTTCGATATAGTCTGCAAGTATTTTTTCCGCATTGTCAGACATATAGACAGTATCAAAGTTTCCTCCCTTGCGGTGGACGCTGATGCCGTGCTTTGAAAAATTCACATCATTCAGGTTCATGCCCACAAGCTCGGAAACACGGATACCGGTATCAAGGAAGATGGTACAGATAGCCGTGTCACGTTTTGAGGCTTTGATATCATGAAATTTCATCTGGTTTTTGGTAAGCCCCAAACCTGTGGATACAGTATTTATGAGATCCTGTTTTTCATCTTTTTCAAGGTAGATGATCTCCTTTTTTTTGACCCTGCCGCGTTTTATCATCTCAACGGGATTTGTCCTGATATAACCGTGGGCGGTCAGGTAGGAAAAGAGACGGTTGAGGCTTACCATATAATGCATGATGGTGGTCTCGCTGCATACTGAAAGACCGCTGTTGCTGTTTCTTTTCTTTGGCATTCGAAGGTCATGAAGAAATTCGGCGATATCCTCATCCGAAAGTTCTCCCATATCTTCAACGGTGATCTCTTTCAGACCCTTTTTTGAAAAATACGGATTGTTTTCAAGGAGAAAATCAAAAAAGGTACGAAGCTGGCTGGCATAGGAATAAAGAGTCATGCCGGAAAGATGGTTTTCCTCCGACATGAAAAAACTCCGCACGAAACGCGGCATGTCCTTATTTATCGCCTCAGCCTTGAATCGGGCCTCGTTTTCCCTGTCTTCCTTGTACATAAAGTAACCCCGGTACTGATGATAGTTTTTAATTCTCGATCTTATGTAACCCTGTTTATGATAACAAAAACCGGCAGGGATGTCCATAGATTTTCCATTCATCCTGTTGTTTTTTTTGTAAACAGCAGTAAATGCTTGACAAATCCGGGTCCGGTTGGTATTATTTGACAGTATGCCGCATGGAAAGGTAAAAGTGGCTTTTATTATAAAGCCCACCGAAAACAGCGAGTTTTTAAGATAAGGAGGTGTGCCGGATGTACGCTATTATTGCAACAGGCGGAAAGCAGTACAAGGTCAGCGTAGGCGATGTGATCAAGGTTGAAAAGCTGAAAGCCGAAGAAGGTGAGACCGTTACATTTGATGAAGTCCTTGCAGTAGGCGGTGACACGCTCACGGTTGGAAATCCCACCGTTGAAAAGGCATCTGTAGCAGGCAAGGTCCTGAAGCAGGGCAGAGGCAAAAAGGTCATTGTTTACAAGTACAAGAACAAGAGCGGTTATCACAAAAAGAACGGACACAGGCAAGCATACACGGAAGTGAAGATCGACAAGATCAATGCTTAATTGTGAAGAAAACTGATCTCACCATATGATAAATGTAAGGATCATCAGAAAAAACGGAAAGATCCACGGATTTTTGACGGAGGGTCATGCGATGTTTGACAGTGCGGGAAAGGATATCGTGTGCGCAGCTGTGAGCATCCTGACCATCAATACAGTCAATGCCTTTGAGACCTTCCTTCCGGAGGAAAAGACGGAGGTGGAGGTTGATGAAAAGACAGGCAGGATCGAATGTGTTTTTTCAAAGGAGCCTTCCGAAAAGGCAGCACTTCTGCTTGACACCTATTTCCTTGGGATAAAGGGGATAGAAGAGCAGTATGGCAGAGATCATCTGAAACTGGTAGACTGATGCAAAGATAAAAAGGAGGCAGGAGATGTTAGGATATAACCTTCAATTCTTCGCTCATAAAAAGGGAGTCGGATCCACAAAGAACGGTCGTGATTCCGAGGCAAAGAGGCTGGGAGCAAAGAGAGCCGACGGACAGTTTGTAAAGGCAGGAAATATCATTTACAGACAGCGCGGCACACACATCCATCCCGGCAAGAATGTGGGCCGTGGCGGAGATGACACGCTTTTCGCACTGGTTGACGGAGTCCTTCGTTTTGAGAGAAAGGACAAGTACAGAAAGCAGGCAAGCGTTTACGAAGTCGAAGCAAAGTAATCTTTAGTCCCGGACCTTTCACAGGTCCGGGACTTTGTTAATATTTCAGAATTGCGAAAGCTGCTTTAGCAGCGGAGCAATTCGTGACATTAATACATGCTATAATGTCATAATACATTCATTTCAGGTATATAGGAGATCGCTATGTTTGCGGATCAGGCAGTGATAAAGATCAGATCCGGAAAAGGCGGCGACGGACATGTGAGTTTTCATCGGGAAAAGTTCGTCGCGGCAGGAGGCCCTGACGGCGGTGACGGCGGTGACGGCGGCAGCGTCTATTTTGTGGTGGACAAGGGTATGAACACCCTTCGTGATTACAGGTACAAAAGATCCTTTTCGGCAACCGACGGTGAAGAGGGCGGAAAGAATAAATGCCACGGAAAAAACGGTCAGGATATTTTCCTCAAGGTGCCTGAGGGAACGGTGATCAGGGAGCAGAATTCCGGCAAGGTCATTCAGGATATGTCGGGGGATATGGAAAAGTTCCTCATCCTCAAGGGAGGAAAAGGCGGCATAGGAAACATGCATTTTGCCACCTCCACCATGCAGGTACCCCAGTATGCAAAGCCGGGCCAGGAGGCCATGGAACTTACGGTCTCTCTTGAACTTAAATGTATCGCCGATGTGGGTCTTGTGGGATTTCCCAATGTGGGCAAATCCACCTTTCTTTCAAGAGTCACAAACGCAAAGCCGAAGGTGGCGGATTATCATTTCACCACACTTGAACCTAACCTGGGTGTTGTAGATATCGAGGGCGGAGGCTTTGTGATAGCGGATATACCGGGGCTCATCGAGGGTGCGTCAAACGGGGCCGGACTTGGTCTTGAGTTTCTGAGGCACATAGAAAGGACCCGCGTCCTCATACATCTGGTGGATGCGGCTTCCGTTGAGGGAAGGGATCCGGTGGAGGATGTATATGCCATAAACAGGGAGCTTTCCTCCTACAGGGTGGACATCACAAAAAAGGTCCAGGTTATCGCGGCAAACAAACTGGATGTGGCAGATGACAGGGATGCAGTCATAAAGAGACTTAAAGACGAGTTTGAAAAAGGGGAGACAAAGGTCTTTCCCATCAGTGCAGTGACGGGAGAGGGCGTTAAGGAACTCCTTTATTATGTGGACAGTCTTGTAAAGGAGCACAGGGAGCCGGGTGCCGTCTTTGAACAGGAATACTTCCCCGAATTTGACAGACCGGGTCAGGAACCCTTTACGGTCACCTATGATCAAAAGGACGGAGTCTATGTGGTTGAGGGGCCGAGGATCGAAAAGATGCTTGGATATACCAACCTCCAGTCCGAAAAGGGCTTCCTGTTCTTTCAGAAATTCCTGAAGGATAATAACATCCTTGATGAGCTGGAGGCTCTGGGGATCAGCGAAGGAGATACGGTCCGCATGTACGGACACGAGTTTGACTACTACAGATAAAGAGGAAAAACATGAAACTATCCAGTTCACAAAGAGCATATCTGCGAAGCCTTGCCATGACCATGGATACCATTCTGCAGATAGGCAAGGGATCCATAACTCCGGAATATGTGAAGGCGGCGGATGAAGCGCTGGAAAAGAGAGAACTTATAAAGGTGGGTGTTTTGAAAAACTGCCCCGATGATGTCAAAGAGATAGCGCAGACCCTGGCTGAAAGGACAAAGTCTGTGCTTGTACATGTGATAGGGAAAAAGATAGTACTCTACAGACCGAAGAAAAAAGATCCCGTGATCGTACTTCCGAAATGAATGTGATATGAAGACAGGAATATTCGGCGGAACCTTCAATCCCATACATACAGGTCATCTGATGCTTGCAGAGCAGGCATACAGCACCTTTTTGCTTGACAGGGTGTTTTTCATACCCAGCGGCAGATCCTATTTCAAGGATGATATAAAGATGCCCGACGCATCTGTCAGATTTGAAATGTGCAGGCTGGCCTGTGAGGGAAATGAACATTTCATGGTCCTTGACATAGAAACAAAAAGACCGGGAAACTCATATACCTGTGAAACCCTCGAGGAATTGAAGGGAATGTATCCGGATGATGAGTTTTATTATATCGCGGGTTTGGATTCCTTTGCCGAACTGGGACACTTCAGGGAACCGGAAAAGATATTTGCCATTTCAAGGATCGTCGTCGCAAAAAGAAATGACGTATCCGATATAGCCGCTATCAAAATTAATTATGAGAGTAAATTCGGGGCAAGGGTGGATATCCTTGATATGCCGGAGATAGATATTTCCTCCAGCATGATCAGGCAGTATATCAAAGAGGGCAGGTCGGTGAGATATTATCTGCCGTGTCAGGTTGAAAAATACATAACGGAAAACGGCATATACACGGAAAACATATGAAAGAGACAACCATAGAACTGCAGAAAAAGGTAAAAAAATGTCTTGATAAGGAGCGGTACAGGCATACTCTCGGTGTTGCCTATACAGCATCTGCCCTTGCCATGAGGTATGGAGAGGATACGGAAAAAGCATTTATAGCAGGATTGCTCCACGACTGTGCAAAATGCATCCCGAATGATGAAAAATACGAACTGTGCAGGGAGTATGGCATAGAACTTTCAAAGTCGGAGCAGGAGATCCCGTCGCTTGTTCATGCAAAACTGGGGGCATATCTGGCAGCGAACAGATACGGGATAGAGGATGAGGATATCATAGCTTCCGTCAGATCACATACAACAGGTGAGCCCGGCATGTCTCTCCTTCAGAAGATCATCTTTGCGGCAGATTACATTGAGCCCAACAGAAGCGAGGCGCCTGACCTTTCCGGGGTCAGGAAAGAGGTTTTCGATGATATTGACGGCGGAGTATACAGGATCCTGTCCGATACCCTGAAATACCTTGACAGAAAGGGCGGAAAGGTCGATCCCATGACAAGGGAAACCTATGAGTATTTTAAGGATATGAGGAGAAATTGAACGTGGAACCGAAAGAAAAAGCAGAGATCGCCATCGCGGCGATGGAGGAAAAAAAGGGCGAGGATGTGAAACTCATAGATGTTTCCGGACTGACGGAGATCGCCGATTATTTCGTACTGGCTACAGCGAATAATAAGAACCAGCTTGAGGCCCTGGTAGATGCCGTGGAGGAGAGAATGGGGAAAAACGGCATCTTACCAAAGAATATAGAGGGAAGGCCTCAGGATAATACCCAGTGGATATTGATGGATTACAATGACATCATAGTCCACATTTTCACGAAAGAGGGTCGTGATTTCTACGATCTTGAAAGGATATGGAAGAGATGACAAAGTCATGATGAGGGAGTTTTTTCATCTCATCGCGTAGAAATAAGGTATTATCAGATGATCACCGGCATGGATGTCATTGATGTCAGCAAGGTTGTTCAGTCTGACAACCTCGTTGATGTATTCCTTTTTTCCGGAATATTCGGAGGAGATATACTGTGAGGCGATACCTGAAAGAGTGTCGCCTTTTTGGATCTCGATACTCCTGTAATATTTGGAACGGCTGCCGGCCGGTGTCTTTTCATCGGCAAAGGATCTTGTCGAAAGGCAGGCGGTCGCTGCCGTGACAATGATGATGAAAACAGCGGAAAACATGAAGAGTCTGCGTCGAAGCTCTCTCTGCCTGCGCAGTCCGGCTCTTTTCAAAACCTTTGAAGTTCTTGTATTCATCATTATCCCTCCTTTGAACCTGATCGCGAACACCTGTTCTGATTTTGATTATATCGAACATATTTTCGAATGTCAATACTTTTTCGAACATATTTTCGAAACAAATGTTTGCTTTTTTCCTCCGATATGATAGAATAAAATAGAACTTATATTCGATTACCATATCGATCATTCGGAGGTGAAGCAATGTCACAGGGAAAGATCACAAAAAAACAGGAGGAGATCCTGAAGTATATCAAGGAACAGATACTTGAAAAAGGATATCCGCCGGCGGTCAGGGATATTTGTGCTGCAGTTGACCTGAAATCAACATCATCGGTCCATGCGCATTTGGAGACTCTTGAAAAAAACGGATATATCAGGAGAGATCCCACAAAGCCCAGAGCCATAGAGATCCTGGATGATGATTTCAATCTGACCAGACGGGAGGTGGCAAACATCCCTCTCATCGGAAATGTTGCGGCAGGATCACCAATCCTCGCTGAGCAGAATATTGAGAACTATTTTCCGATGCCGGTGGAGATGGCACCGAATGCCCAGTGTTTTGCACTGAAGGTCAGGGGCGACAGTATGATCAATATCGGGATCAATGACGGTGATTATGTTTTTGTTGCCCAGACCGGCACAGCTGAAAACGGAGACCTGGTAGTGGCTCTGGTTGAGGACGGTGCTACAGTGAAAAATTTTTACAGGGAAAACGGTCATATCAGACTGCAGCCGCAAAATGATGATTATGAACCCATTATCCTGGATAACTGCAGGATCCTGGGCAAGGTATTCGGGGTATTCAGACTCTACTGAAGTATTCTGTTTACTGGATATATATGAAACTGGAGGCAAAAAGTATGAGCGATGATTATCATATGCCGGTGATCGGGGGGATCGACTGGGAAAAGGCTCACAGATATCTGACCACAAAGGAAGCACTGATCGAAGTCGTTTCAGAGATGGTTTCCGGCGCTGAAAAACAGACGGCTTTATTATCGGGATACAAAGATGCCGTAATAAAGGATCCTTCGGACTCAGCATTTGATGCTTTCAGGATCCAGGCCCACTCGATGAAGGCATCGGTGCGTTCCATCGGATCCGATCTTTTTGATGAGGCCTATGCCCTTGAGATCGCAGGCAGGGACAGGGATGCAGACACCGTAAAGAACAAAACCGATGATTTTGTGAAAGATTATCTTGCTCTTTCCGAAAAACTCAGGACCGTAACTCCGGATGCCGGCAAAAAAAGCGGCTTTGATGAGACTGCATTTGCCGGAGGGATCAAAGATATAAAGGAAGCCATGGAAGCCTTTGATGTGGATACTATCCAAAAATGTATGGAAATGGTATTGTCCATGGAGATTCCGGAATTATACGGTGAGGAGATCCGCAGGCTGGAGGGAGCCGTAAGGGACCTGGAATCCGAAACCGTTATTCAAAGCTGTGAAAAGATAGGGAAATTGATGTGGGGAGAATAAATGAGATTTGTAGCTGTTGATGAACTAAAGCCTGGAATGAAACTGGGCAGAAAGATCATAAACAGAAATGTCACCTGTATGCTTCAGAAGGGAATAGTGCTTTCCGGAGTCAATATCGAAAGACTGAAGACCAACGGATATCTGGGGGCGTATATCACGGACAGCATATCAGAGGACATAGAGATAGAAGAGACCGTGAACGAAAAGACCTTCGAAGAGGGTATCACGGCTGTTGCCGATGCTGATGTGGGAATGATCCTCGATGTTGCAAAAAAGATCGTGGATGATATCTCAAAACTTGACAGGATCAGCGTTGACATGCTGGATCTGAGATCCTTTGATGATTATACCTATCATCACAGTGTGAATGTTGCGGTTTATTCGGTTGCGGTAGCTGCAAAGATGGATCTTCCGGAGGAAAAGATCCAGGAGATCGCCGTGGCTGCCCTTTGCCACGATCTGGGCAAGATAAAGATAGGACCGGCCATCATAAACAAAAAGGGCAGGCTCAATGATGAGGAATTTGAGGAGATCAGACGCCATCCCCAGTATTCCTACGATATGCTTTATGAAAACCATATGGTGTCCTCATCTGTCAGACAGGCCGTGATCTGTCATCATGAAAATGAGAACGGTTCCGGTTATCCCTACGGAAGAGAAGGCGATGAGATACCTCTGGCTGCAAAGATAATCCATGCCGTTGATGTCTATGATGCACTGACCAGCCGCAGATCCTACAAGGAACCCTATTCGCCTGTGGATGCACTTGAGTACATCATAGGAGGTCAGGATATCCTTTTTGACAGAAAAGTTGTTGATATCATGCAGACCGTCATACCTGCCTATCCGCCTGGAATGGATGTCATGCTTTCAAACGGCCAGCGGGCTGTTGTTTCGGCACATACCACCGAAGCCCTGCGTCCGGTGATCAGGATCTATGAAAATGCGAAGGAAGTTGATCTTTCAAGGGATCCCGAATATGAATCCGTCTTTATCATTGCCTCGGGTATCCTGCTTCAGTCATCGGAAAAGGTCGAAATCCTCAATGAAAACAGAGGCAGGGACGGAGGCAAAAAGAAGGTCCTGGTCGTGGATGACAGCAGCATATCCAGAGGTCAGACAAAGACTGCCCTGGAGGGAGATTATGAAGTTACCGCCCTTGAAAGCGGGGTTGCCTGTCTGAATTATGTCAAGGCAAAGGGCGTCCCTGACCTGATAATCATGGATATAGAGATGCCGATGATGGACGGGGTATCAACGGTCGAAAAGCTGCGTGCCAACTGTCCTCAGGATGTGAAGATACTGTTTCTGACTGCCGTTGCGGACAGAGATACTGTCATCAGAAGCAGACAGGCAGGAGCCGTCGACTATATCCTCAAGCCGGCCAATCCCATATATCTGCGTGAAAGAGTGGCTATAGCCATCGACAAGAATCTGGAGAGGTGATGCTTATGGGATGGATCATAAGTGTGAGCCTTGTCGTTATAGGTGTCATATCTACGGAATTTGGAATCAGATTTTTCAGGGTCGAAAAGAATGCCGGGTCTATCAGGCTGACTATGCTCATATTGGGACTGTCCGCGGGGGTATGGCAGATCGGTTACGGTCTGATCGGACTGTGTGCAAACCTGGATCTTTGTGCGACACTCCGGGCTCTGGCCCTTTTGGGTGTGATCGTCTATCCGATCGTGGAGACCATACTTGCCCTCAATATGGCCGGAGTCAGAAAAAGGATCAGGCTGACAGTTGAGATCATCCTCAGTATTTACGGTCTTATTGACTGGATCATCATGTCGATGCCCGAGGTGGACGGTTATATCAGGATGAGTAACTGGACTGCCTTTTACGCAAAAGATCTGCCTCAGAGGACATTTCACAATATATTTGTAGCAGTTATATTTCTTTCCGCTTTTACCGGATGGGTCCTGTGGTTTCGAAAGATGAAGCTGAAACGGGAAAAAAGACTCATGTACGGGATACTTTCCGCAAATCTTGCCATCATGCTCTGTTCGATCCCCGATACATTGATCGCTTCACATCTGAAATACAGCCTGCCAACATCAGGTATCGGAGCCGGACTTTCCCTTTTTTTATGGTACATAGCAGCAGAAAAATACAATGCATTTTCGGTATCCTCAAAGACCATGGGTAATTATGCCCAGAATGTGGTACAGGAAGGCATAGTCATATTTGACGATAACAAGCAGGTGGCAGAGACCAACAGCTTTGCGGAAAAGAACATGGGTATCAAAAAGGGCATGACCTTCCGTGACATCATAGATGGAGACATTGATCCGGATGATCTCCGGTCCGTCCTTGAATCTGATTCCTATATACGGTTCAAGAGCCGGATAAACGGAATTGAAGGCATATTTATGACTGATATCAATGTGGCAAGGGATGATTACGGTGACCCTTACGGCTATATCATGACAACGACGGATATCACAAAGGAAGAGGAACTGCTGATAGAGGCTGAAACAGCCAACAAGGCAAAAAGCGACTTCCTGGCCAATATGTCCCATGAGATCAGGACACCCATGAACACGGTTATCGGTATGTCGGATATCATCCTTTCCGAAAGCAATGATGAAAAGATAATTGAAAATGTGGGCATGATAAATTCTGCAGCCACTTCGCTTCTGGGTATAATAAACGATATCCTGGACCTTTCAAAGATCGAATCGGGAAAGATGGATCTGACCGAGGCGCCCTTCTATACAGCCTCCATAATAAATGATGTCCTGACAATGATTTCTTTCCGCTTAAAAGAAAAAAATGTAAATCTTTTGTCAAAAGTAGATCCGGATCTGCCTGAGATACTTGCGGGAGATGAGGTCAGACTGAAGCAGATTCTTATTAATCTTTTGGGAAATGCAGTGAAATTTACGGACAAAGGCAGTATAGCCCTGAATGTGGGTTTCAAAAAGACCGGAGATGACAGGGCTGTAATTCTTTTCAGGGTTTCCGATACCGGAACAGGTATCAAAAAAGAGGATCTGGAAAAGATCTTTGACAGTTTCTCACAGGTTGATGCCAGAAGGACACGATCTTCCGAAGGGACAGGTCTGGGGCTTTCCATATCAAAAAAACTTATAGAGATGATGGGCGGAAGCATCAGCGTCGAAAGCGAATTTGGACGGGGAACAACCTTCAGTTTTGATGTTGAGGTGCGTGTAGGTTCCTGGAAGGGCGTGGGAGATATAAAAGAATCTGTAAAATTCCGCAATACAGGACGGTTTGAAGCCTCATTTTCCGCTCCGGAAGCAAAAGTGCTCCTGGTTGATGACAACAAGATGAACCTGAAGGTTGCAAAGGGACTTCTCGGCCACTATGGTATCGATCCCACCTGTGTAGAAAGCGGAAAAGCAGCCATTACCTGCTTTGAGCATATGAAGCCTTTTGATATCATTTTCATGGATCATATGATGCCCGTGATGGACGGGGAGGAGACCATGAAAATCATCCGTCAGAAGGAAGGCGGGGAAAACGCCGTCATAATCGCGCTCACGGCAAACGCACTGACAGGTGCCGAAAAAAGATATATGGATGCAGGCTTTGACGGCTTCCTTGCAAAACCGATCGATCCGCCGAAGCTGGATGAGCTTCTTCGAAAGTATCTGTTAAAAACTGAACCGCTCCGTGATTGACTTATATAACATATATATTTTAAGGGAGAGGGCTGCATTATCGTTAGTTGCAAGAGTAAATGCAACACCTATCCTATGAATTCAACTTGAAACGG